>VGSG01000014.1 GCA_016875095.1 Deltaproteobacteria bacterium | reverse complement strand
TACGAGAATCATATCAATATGTTCGTGGCCTTCTTCCAGGTGGCCTGCATCATGATAACCTTGAGAAAATGTCTATGAGGTTTTGCAACCAGCTCTAGGAATACCTATTGAATCCAATTCGGTTTCGCAACAGATGCAATTGTACTTCGGCTCCGTCTACCAACTCAACCCGGAACGATTCGGAATCATCACGCATAGCCGGACTCGCCGTAAGTATATTTCCGCGGGAGACCAATACGAGACTTCGACGATGTCTCAGGCGGACTTGAGAAGGGTGCGAAACCTCTGGGCTCTCTCCAACGAGCAACTCAAGCGGGACCTCTATCACAAACAGGGTATTTTCGAAATCATAGAATTCCTCCTGGAAAACCGGGAAGACCTGGAAGCCGAGCTTTCTTTCCACGAGTACGGAGCGCTCGCGTGCGCCAGTATTGAAGAATTCCCTCTCCTTGAAAAATTCTTGGAGGGGTACGCGCAGGTTTGTTCCGACCGTGACATGCCGGTTGAGGAAGTCATTTCGGGTCTGAGTTTCTTCAGGGAAACCGGCGATCCCATAGGACCGTCCGATCGGGTGATATTCGATTCACTCAGCTATATCGACGGAATCCCTTTCACCGGCGTATCAGGGAAATTCTGGGACGTGCTGCTCGGTCAAGGCCTCTTATTCCCATCCTTTGAAGAAGGCTTTTCCGGCGCCGTTCAGGGACAGGAGATCGCCTTCAGTTTCACCTTTCCGAACGACTACTTCCAAAAGGAGTTACGGGGTAAAACGGTTGAAGTGCGGGCCACGATTCATAAGGTCTTCCACCCCGTAGAAGCGCGGACAATCCAGGATGTGAGAGCACTCGGGATTTCAAACCGATACGAGTTCGCGGACCTCGATCTGCTGCAAGACCACAACGAGATCCTCTACTATCTTGCTTTGCGCAACGCGACCGCCTCAGCATTGCTCGAAGATCCGAGCCATTTTCTTGTCCTTGCCCACAGGACTGCAAAGCTGGGCAAGCGTGATGAAGTCCGAAGCCTCGCAGCGCTGGTTAGAGACAACCCCGCCATGCTCAATGCTTTTGCCGATACGCTGGTCCAAGCCGGGAAATGCTCGTGGGCCTTGGAGTACTTTGAGATTCTCTCGGATGATTTTCCCTCCACCGTGCTCAAGCAAGCGCGCTGCCTGCTCGGCATGGGACAAGCCGAGCAGGCAATGAATCTGCTCTATGCAACCGATTATTCCCCCGATCTGCAGTTCCAGGAGCTTCTGCTTGAATGTCTCAAGGCTTCCGAACGCCGGTCAGAACGTATCCCCTCCTTGGACCATCACGTCATGGACCTACGCGTCGAGACCGCTCTAAAAAGAGAAACGCTCGCCCGAATACCACACTTTGCGGCGGGACCGGTCGTACACGGCGAAATCGAGGAGCGTGAATCTGACAAGTAAATCGAGACGGAGGGATTGTAAGGCAACACGCGGGACGCCCAACCTTGTCAGGTTGGGCATGGGAATTCTGGGTTCCCAGGCCGGTGCTGAGAACCCAGCCGCTCCGGGCACAGCCGGCAGGCCGCCGAGCCTACACTAAGGAATCGGCGGCAATTAACCGAATCTGAAACGGTTCGGCAACCACTTCTGCGCCACAACACCTTTGGCAACTTCTTTGGCGTCGAAGTCGTGTCGCGCCGGTCGGACCGGCCTGGGCGCCAACTGTGCCGGCCTGGCTTCTCCGCTGGACTCTTCGATGGGACGCCACCGGTCCTTGGGTATGTTCAACCGGTACAGAATCTCCTCCGCCTTCTTGTTGACGTGGAAGGAATGCGCATTGTCAGGGCCTACCAGGACCACCGGTCCATGGAACCCGGAGGCAAGCTTCTCAATAGTGGTGGCGCCCCCGATAACAGCCCCTTTGCCTTGGTATCCGATGACAAGGACGTCGAATTCGCCCCGCCGATAGCCCTTCTTGAGTTCCCATTCGTGGGACCCCTCGCAAAGTCGGAATCCCACACCAGGATAGCTGCCGAGACGCTCTGCGTACCGGGCTCGCAGTTCCTTGTCTTTCGCCGCCAGTAGCTCAGGAGTAACCTGTGTGGTCTCCTTTGTCTCGGGATCCGCGTAAACCGTGTCTCGCTGAAAGATGTACGGGGAGTCCAGAATATGGTAGATGTTGAGAGCCGACTCGTTTCTTCGCGCCAGGGATAGAGCGTAATCCAGCGCCCAGTCGCCCTGGTTGCAATACAGCGAGCAGAGTCCGATTCCTTTGATTGTTTTCATTGTTTCCTCCTAGTGTTCTTGCAAGCTCTGCAGCTTGCTTGAAATGACCGTTTCCGGTTCAACTCGCAGAAGAGCCCTCTGTGCGGCTTAGTTTCCGTTCTTTAGGACGAGGGCCCGGTTTAACAGGTCAAAGACCCCTCCCACCTTGACATCCATTTTGTGATATTCCATCAGTTGATCGATGTGACGTTTGCAGTTCGCGCAGGGGGCAGCAACGTATCCTGCCCCTGTGGCTCGAATCTGTTCCAACTTCTTTTTGCCGCCGATATTCATGCGGTATTCCTGGAACGAAGTCTCTCTTTTCTTTACCCCTTCTGCGCTGTCCAAATTGGCCAATCCTCCTCCTCCTCCGCAGCACCAATTCGCGTCCCGATTTGGAGTCATTTCGCGAAAATCCGAGACACACGCGCGGATCAGTTCCCTGGGTTCTTCTGTGAGACCTGTGCTTCGAGCAAAATTGCAGGGATCGTGGTATGTCACCGGTATTGGGTTGCGGCTCGGGTCCAGTTTGAAAGCGCCCTTTTTCACCAGATCAGCGGCCAAGTAAAAAATGTTGGTAATCTGATACGGGATATCTTTTCCCCAATAGTTCGACCCACCGATGAATTTGGCAATTCGATAGGCATGTCCGCATTCGCCGATTACCAGCTTCTTGACCCCCAGCTTCATGCAGGCGTCGTGCAGGACCTTGTTCTTTGCTTTCATGTGAGGATCGTCCCCCGTGAACAGTCCCATGTTCGCCGCATCACAAGCTTCGTAACTCATAGTCCAGTCGATCCCGGCAGCATGAAAGAAAGCAGCATATCCCATCACGGTGTCCGGGCTGTTCTGGAAATCAGCGGAAGCTCCGCAATACAGGACCTCGGCCCCCTCCTTGTCCACAGGAATCTTGATAGGGACGCCATGCTCTTCTTCCAGTTCCTCCTCCAAGAAGTTGATGACATCCATGAATGCCGCGCGGTTAAACCCCTCATCGTTTCCGAATTTATTGGAGACCTCCTGAGTGTCCACCAATCTGGTGGGTGTCAACCCGAGAGAATGAAGGATGGCTCTGCCCTTGCGGGTGATCACGGAATTGTCGATACCGAACGGGCAGAACTTCGCGCAACGACGGCAACCGGAACATTCGTAGAAGTCTCGCGCCCACTCTTCCACTGTCTTCTTATCGATAAGACCGGCGCTGCCTTTGCTCGAGAGCGCGGAGGCGATCTTTCTGATCACCGACCCATCCTCGTTGAACATCTTGCGGATAAGGTCCGATCGACCTGCAGGGTTTGTGCGTCTCTCAGGGTCGGCTTCGCTCACATGACACTGCGTTGCGCAGGTACCGCATTTGGCACATAGGTCCATATACAGTTGCAGGGATCGGGGGCCATCCTTAATGGCTCTGACGGCCGCCACCACTTTGTCCATTTCGGCCTGACCGATTTCATGACCTTGGGTGCTATTTTTGCTGATGGTATTCATTGGTTTCTCCTTTTGGGCTCTTGAATCTGGCCGCTACATCAGCCGGTGTTTCCTATCGTTGGTAAATCAAGGACTTGCTGTAGAAGATTCCCGGGATATGCAGGAACTTGCTGAAAGGAACATACATGATGAGAATCTGGCCCAGGAAAAAGTGAATTAAAAACCAAGGGTTCGACGGCGCCGGTCCCCCTTGGAACGTAAGCAGGCCCGCGAAATACTCCCGACTCACATTCAAATCAAAGTGCGGACCAAATCGCAAAATGTCGCCACTGATAACGATAGCCAGAATCAGGCCCAGACAGACGTAGTCCTCAGTGTCCGAGATCTCCGCGACCCGAGTCACCAGGAGTCGCCTGACCAACAGATAGATGCCCATTGCCAGCACGATCACTCCCGCGGCCCCACCAACGACGTTTGACATGGTATCCACGTTGGCATTGCTCATCCCCAGCGCCGCCCACAGCAAAGGAAAGTCCGTGACCACTCTGCTGTGCCCGACAATGATCAAGAGAAGAGCTGCGTGAAAGATCCAGGTCCCGGCCCACAGGGATTTGTTGCCATCGAAAAGTTGTTTGAAAACCAGCACTTCCTTCAGAATTTGTTTCCACTTCTCTGAAGGAGTAGCGGGAGCTGAAAAGAGGGTCATCTTCCCGGCCGGGGCTTTGTTCCACTTCTTGATGCGGTACACAATGCCCACAACGAAGACGACGACGGTTACATACGGAAGAATCACGCCGATGAATACTTGAGCTGCAGACATAGGGGTGCTCCTTAGCGTCCTCGCGAGGGGACGCTTGTTATTCGGTTGCAAAGGTTTTCACCGGATTTACTGCGCTTGTTGGGACATTGGGTGGCTGCCACGTCACTATGGACTGGTGACGTAGCAGTCACCCGGAATCATCGGGAAGCTACGCCCGCAACCACGACAGTTAGAATCGCCACTGAGCTTTTTCTCCTATTCCTCCTTTCCTACCTACACCCGCCGAAGTCACGGATCGCATAGCCGCCGATACTTATGTTGGGTCTGGTTCTGTCCTTTCGCGGACTTTCAAGGCTGCCTCGTCACTCCTAGCCTGGACCATGCAGGAGGCGTGCCAAATTACACACACTATGTAACATCGTAATATTGCACGAGAATATTAACTACCTCGCCAGGGCGCGCCAATTTCCAAGGAGCGGAAACCTTGGGTAATTTTTCCCCGTTTCGCGCCCCCATCGTAATTCCAACTGGTTACACGTTGTTTGAGGGGGTTTTTTCCCCGTCGCGAGGGAAAATTTCCCTCGCCCCACGGGATTCATAGAGTTTGCCGGGATGGGACAGGATGGATCGTGTAGAGGTCAAAAATCTGCATGTAGTGTTTCAGCGAATCCGGGCTGATTCCGAGGAGGTCTGCCGCTCGTTTCCGGCTTCCTCCAGTTCGGCGAAGGGCTTCCACGACGAGGGCGCGCTTCACGTTCATGCTCACATCGTTTATCGTTTCATTCTCGGGAAAACCTATAGTGACAGACCAGGTGTGGCCTGTATCCCTCATTCTGGCCCTGTTGTTTATGGCAAGCTCGTTCATGGTGATGCGCTTCTTGTCGCACAGGATCAGGGCGCGCTCCAACACGTTGCGAAGCTCTCTCACGTTTCCAGGCCACTGGTATTCTGCCAGAGCTTTCAGCACCGGATGCTCCATGTGCGGCACAGATTCCAATCCCAGCTTGGAAGAAAGCTCCTGTAGTAGGCTGGGGACGAGATGAGGCATGTCCTCGGTTCTACGTCTCAGAGGAGGGACTTCTATCATAAAGACGTTCAACCTGTAGAAGAGATCGTCGCGGAAACGATTGAGCTTCACCTCTTTTTCGAGATTTCGGTTGGTTGCCGCCATGAGCCTGGCGTTTACCTTGAAAAGTTTCACGCCGCCCACGCGGGTAAATTGGCGAGTATCGAGAAAAGTGAGTAGCTTGGCCTGAAGCGGTAAGGACAGCTCACCGATCTCATTGAGCAATATTGTTCCGCCCTCAGCCAACTCCAGCAGTCCTCGCTTTGGCCCTTTGGACCCGGTAAAGGCGCCTGATTCATATCCGAAAAGCTCTGATTCCGCCAATTCCGGAGAGACAGCCGCGCAATTGATGGAAAAGAACGGGCCATTTGCGCGTTTGGAGTGATCGTGGATGTAGCGAGCTATGTGGTCCTTTCCGGCTCCGCTCTCCCCCATTAACAAAACGATGGCATCCGTTTCGGCAGCCAAACGGGCTGCGCTCAGTGTCGAGCGCATCGCGGGAGACGCAGAATCGGACTTGCCGACGGGAGGATCGGATTGAGTACGTTTTCGATCGGTAATCTCCATGCTGATTCCCACAATGCCGACGATGTCCCCGCGGTTGTTCCTCATAGGAACCTTGGTGTCGAGGAATGTCCGACGAAGTTTTGCTATAACCCTCGTATGCTCTTGTTCGACTGATTCCCCGGACAGGACTCGATGATCGACGTCTTGGAGAATTTCGGCAGAATCGGTGTCATATAGATCAGCGTCCGTCTTGCCGACTATGTCCCATTCGCGCAAATCGATCATTTTAGTGAATGCCGGATTCACCTCGGTGTATTGCAGCGAAGAATTCTTAACAAAAATACAATCCTTGGCGCTCTCAAAAATAGCCCGAAACCGTTCGGCCGACTCATGCACTTCCTCTTCCATCCGTTTCCGCTCGGTAATATCGAGACAAATCCCTGCCATTCTCAATGCCTTACCATCCTCGTCACATTCCACAACCTTGCCGCGATCCAGGAGCCATCTGTAATCCCCCGTCGCGGTTCGGGCCCGGTATTCAGCGTCAAAATGCTGAGAGGGGTGTTCGAGGTGATCCTTTAGGGCTTTGAGGACATTCAGCTTGTCATCACGGTGGAGCCGATTAAGCCACATGTCGAAATTGGCATCGGTTTGCTCGGATGAAACACCCATCATTTCGCTCCAACGGTGATCGAAATAAACGCGGTCTGTGTCCACATTCCAGTCCCATGTCGTCATGCTAGAAGCTTCCATCGCCAACTGGAGCCGATGTTGCGTCAGCAAGAGGTCTTGCTCGGCCGCCTCGCGCTCCTCTATTTCCTTCTCAAGATCGCAGTTCAGTGCCGACAGTGCGGCCGTTCGCACTTGCACACGCTCTTCCAACTCGTCTCTTGCCTGGCGCAGGCTCTGTTCCGTTCGCAACCGCGCGAAAACACTCCCTATGATGCCTCCTATGGCTTCGAAAAACAGCACCATTTCCGGCGAGAAGCAATCCTCACGCTTATCGTTGAATTGAAGGATGCCGACAACTTCACGACTTGAACGCAGCGGAATGAGCGCCACTGATTCGTACCCGGCAGAATTAAATCGCTTTCTGACACCGCGTTCGAACCGGCTCCCGTGACGCGAGGCCAGAAGTTTAGACCGGCTGTTAGTCCAGAAACTCCCTGAGGCGGTGAAGAAGGGCAGGGACGGGTCGGTCTCATCCCGGATTATTTGCCCGCATATGCACTCCAGAACCGGATGGCCCTCGGAATCGCAAACGATTTCGCCGTATTTCGTTCTGGCGCAGAGCGAGTTTTCCGCCTCGATGAAATCATCGGAAAGCCCGTCTGTGAAAAGGTACGGAAAGTCTCCATCTTGACGCATTCGAATGCCGACGGCTTCAAAGCCGGCAAATTCTCTTACCAAGGTGAAGATCTTCCTGACAACATCTATCTCCACCAGTTGCTCGTTGAGAAGCGTCAGGATGCCGATGACAAGCGAGCGGCTTTCCAGCTCCCATTGGAGCTTTTGTTCGAGCGCCTGCACGTGGTCCTGTCGCGTCAACCGGCTTCTGAATTCGTCTTCGAGTTTGCGCTCCGCCATCCGGCACCTCTAATTCTCAGAAGACAGTTTGCAAGGGTCCCTGCGGGAATTCTTGATAGAATTCCTGGCTGATGTGTGAAGCAATAGGTATGCCAAATCATGAGCTCACTTGCCTATGCATGGGAAAAGGACAATCCGGGTATCCGCATTCAGCCTTTTCCGCGCCCGAAATCTTTCCGTTGGGATTTCCTACACAACGTGTCAAGCTGTTTTACCACTGGCGAAGGCAAAACTACGTCTGCTTTATAGGAATCTCGTTAGGCGCTGAAGCCATGCGCAAGACCATCCGAACACGGACGGATTTTGAGGCGCGCCGTCATCTCAAAACTAGATTCCTTCAAATATTCATGAGCAAGCCGGCCTGGCCGGCTGCGAATCGATGGCAAATCGTCCCGTCCAGCGCAGTGTGTTCTTCCCCTCTTTGATCGGGTTCTCAATATGGCCACGCCTGTTTTGCACTTTGACTCTCTTCCCGGCAGATAGCTTGGAATTGGCCGCGAAAAATCCGATCCGCGGGTAGAGTTCCCCATCGCATAGGCGTTCAAATAAGGAATAAGTCTCTGTAATTACAATTGGTTATCGCCACCCCGCCTCCCTCTCCCGTCAAGGGAGCGGGCTTGCGAAACCCGCTCCCCTGGCGGGAGAGGGAAGAGTGAGCGGGATTCGCATTCCGCTTTTTTCGGGCTGCCTCGAATCGGACAAAGCTTTTGGCGCCACGCATGAGCGCTTTTTTTCGGAACGCCGCGCCAGACTTCGTGGCTGCTCTCAGAGGATCTTATACTTGTCGTTGATGAGTTTCAGGATGGCAATATTGTCCGAATGGCCGGTTTGTCGGGCGATCACCCTGCCTCGGATGGGGCGGCCTAAGAGATAGAAGTCTCCAATGATGTCCAGTATCTTGTGACGCACGAATTCGTCGGGGAATCGGAGCGGCGGATTCACCACCTTCTCTTCGTCGAGCAGGATCACGTTTGATAGCCTGCCTCCACCGGCCAATCCCATTTCGTCCATCATTCTCATGTCCTTGACAAAACCGAACGTTCGAGCCGGCGCAATGTTCTTCTTGAAATCCTCGGGGTCGGAGCACCGGTAAACCATGCGCATCTTGCCGATTGGCGCCGGATAGTCGAGGAAGTATTCCACCTCGAAGCAATCGCACGGCTCAACGCGGAGGCTTTTGGAGCTCTGTTCGTTCAATAGAAGTTCGATGGGTTCGTCGATGAGGATCTCTTCCACCACGTCGTCTTGGCTGGCTATCTTCGCGCTCTCGACCAGGTTGCAGTATTCCAGCGCTGAACCGTCCATGATCGGCACTTCGTCGGAGATCTTCACCATCACATTCGTCAGGCCGTACACATGAAAGACAGCCATCAGGTGCTCAATGGTGCGCGCCGATGAGCCGTTTGCTCGGAGGCAAGTGGAGAACTCCGTGGATTCCACATTCGTGAGCACCGCCGGAACGCTCTGCGCGGACGTGATCTGCCCGAATAGAATGCCGCTCCCCACGGGAAGAGGCGACAAGGTGAGACCGGTCTTTGTCCCCGAGTGCAATCCTTGACCGTACGTCACCGCGCTGGTCCGCAGGGTCTTCTGATGGCGCACAGTCCTCCCTGGAACGATCCGAGAAAGGCTGACGGGTCTGTGCGCGTGACCTGTCCCCGGAGCGGGATCTCTGTGAACCTGGCCGGCCGCGCGGCTTTCCGTAACCGACCTCTCCACGCCCGGTATCAGAAGATCGCTCACGGTGATTGCAGGTCCGGGGGCTGTCATGACCATGTGCTCGATCAGGATTTTGAGCTCTTTCACATTGCCGGGCCACGGATAGGCGAGGAGGCGGTTGATGGCTTCCTCATCCATGTCATAGATGTCTCTGTCGAATTCTTCGGCCGCCTCGGCAAGGAAGTGTTTGACGTAGAGCGGGATGTCGTCGGGTCGTTCCGAGAGAGGAGGAAGTCGAATCACGCGGTCGGCCAGCGCCTCCACCAACTCCGATGGAACCCCGTCATCCCGCGCCAGTGTCTGGGGGTCGAGGCAAGAAGTCACAAAGATCCGGGTTGGGAAGCCGGGGTGTTTGCTCGCGGACCGTTGCGGGGTGAGCGTCTCCATCAGAGCCTTAGCCAGGCTGGACCAAAGCGGCGCCGGAAGTCTGTCTATCCCGATCAGCAATAAGGCCCCGCCGAGCGCCTGATTGATCTTACCCGGCCGCTGCCGCTGCGGGTCTGCGCCCCTCCCCAGCATGATCTCGCCGAAGTTCTCTTCGTTGAGATCTGAACAACGAACCTTGATCAGGCTGTCCCGATCCCTGTCTTGCAGATTATAGATCAGTCTGGCGGCGAACTCCTTGCCGGTCCCCTTTTCACCTGCAAGCCAGACGGAACCATTCTCCCGCGCCGCGTTCTCCAGCGCTCGTCTCAAACGTTGGGCCGCTTCAGAGGATCCGATCAAGGCGCTCGGGTCCAAACCGGAGACAGCGCACTCCTTAAGATCCGAAACCCGGTTGTCCAGCGCCTTCTGCACCAGGTGGAGCACGTCCTCCAGATTGAGCGGCTTCTCCAGGTAGTCCGCGGCGCCTAACTTGATGGCCTTTACCGCGGTCTCGATGGTTCCGTGACCGCTCATCATGATCACGGCGCATTGCGGATCCAGGCGTTTGATGGCCTTGAGCGTCTGCAATCCATCAATTCCGGGTATCCAGATGTCAAGGAACACCACATCGGGTGAATCGCTCTGAACCAGGTGGAGAGCCTCCTGGCCGTCACGGGCGGTGATCACCTCGTGGCCCTCATCCTGGAGGACCCCTCCGAGTGACAGCAGAATCTCCTGCTGGTCGTCGACTATGAGAACTCGCGCTTTGTTCATCGCCGCGGCATATTAGCCCCATTAAGGTGAGAGAGCAATCCCCTGCAAATCAAGCAGGAGGGGCACGCAGATGCGTGCCCCTCCAATCGGACTATAAGCAACGGAATCGAAGAGTTCAAGCCAAATTTTTTCTTCTGCTCTCGGGGGTAAAAAGTCCGGGCCTGTGGACTGGGCCTTCGTAACCTCACTATCTCGCGTAAGGGGCTGTCTGCGTCTGTGCAGCCGGCTGCTGCGCCTGAACCGGCCCCCCTTGGGCTGCAGGGACTTGCTTCCACCCGCCCGCTGGCTGGCCCGCGGACACGGCGCCTTGAGACGGCTGAGCCTGAACCGCTTGACCGCTGTTGGTGTGGCCGGGCGGATTAGAGGCTGGGACGCCTTGTCTCAGAGTCATTCTCGCGTTGGCTTCATCACCGGACCGTTGGGCCACAGGCTCCACTTGGGTCGCCGGAGCGGGAGCCGGAGGCTTAAGACCTGCGTTGGGCGCAGGCTTTGCGGTAATGGGAGAGGCTGCGGGAGGAGTCGCTTGCGCCGGCGCAGAAGTCACCGGGGATACGGCTTTTTCCTGCTGGGCGCTTTTCACGGGTTCGCGGTCGCAGCACGCGCAATCCTCTTGTCCGGGAGGAGGTACGTGAGCCGATGCGATCTGCGATTTGGCGCCATCGGAGCTTTGAGCCCCACCCATGCCGGGCGCGGCCGTCACATTGGACTCAGCCTTGGGGCCGGTCGGAGCGGCCTGCTCTTGACCGGTTGACTTGGATGGACCGCAGTTGATGCCCTGAGCCACCGCTCCCGGCCCACAATTGGCGCTTGTCCGGTCGGATTGGACTTGCCGCTGAGCGGGCGCAATGGTGGTTTGTGAGTTTACTCCGGTTGCGATGTCCGCTGGAGCTGATTGAATAACAACCGGCCGAGGCTCGGGCTGTGTCGGCGCGGCCGGCGTCTGGGTAGATACGGACGCGGACCGGACCCCGCTATCCGCTGAGACCGGTCCGGTGGCGTTCTGAGCAATACAGGGCGGGCAGGGTGGGCATCCCGGTCCCATCTTGCTGGAGGGGCCCGGGGAAGCGCTCGCGGGGTTCTCGGTGGCCTGGATGACCTGTGTTGGCTGCTGAACCTGAGCGCCAGGGGAGGGCGCCGGTTGCGCCGCCGCGGGAACGGCAGACGGCGCGACTGCATTAGCGTTGGCTCCCACAGGGCTCTGTGCGCTTACAATGGGAGCCGCGGCCAGGGTCTGCGCAGGTTGCGGCCCAGCCGGATGCTGCATGCCCGCGGCGTTCGCCACTCCGCAAAGAGTGGCCACCGCCAAGAGGGATGCGGTTATGGTGATTATCTTTTTCATAAAAGGCTCCTTGGGGGTGAGGTAGAGGGCCTGGTAGCCGACGCTCAGTTTCCAGGTTGTCTATATCATAATTACAATTAAATTACAAGGTAATAGCCAAAAATATTAAAGTAAAAGATAATATTCCCCCGGGCCGTTCGGAACTTCGCGCGCAGCTCGGGGCCCTGTGCTCTCCAAGAAAGGGTGTTTTTCCTTGCAAAGACAGGCGCGTGAAGCTAGTGTTGTTTGTTATTTGTGATCCCGGCTAGACGTTCTCACGCGAGGAATCCTTGCGCACGTGTGCGCCGCGAGCGGAAGGCCCGCGGCCGAAACGGGAGGCTGAAGAGTCTTAGAGGTTTAGATTTTATGAATTTGCACGAATACCAAGCGAAGGACCTGCTGGCAGCCAGAGGGGTGGCCATTCCGCGCGGGGCCGTTTGTTATGAGCCTCTGGAAGCGGTGATCACCGCGCGCCATCTGAAATCCGAGGTGGTGGTTCTCAAGGCCCAGGCGCATTCCGGAGGGCGTGGGAAAGCAGGCGGTGTGGCCATTGTGTCCCGTGAGGACGACATTCGGGCCCGTGCCGCGGCGATTATCGGCAAGAGGCTGGTGACTCGGCAGACGGGCGCCCAAGGGTTGCCCGTAGCCGCGATCCTTGTGGAAGAAGTGCTTCCTGTGGATCAGGAGCTATACTTGGGGGTTATACTCGACAGGAACACCGCGCGCGTGACGATCATGGCAAGTCCGGCCGGCGGTATGGAGATTGAGACTCTTGCAAGAGAGCACCCGGACAAGATCTTCACGGTGAGCGTCCATCCGTTCATCGGTTTGAAGCCCTATCAGGCCAGGGGATTGGCGTACCGGCTGACGGACGATCGAAATATCGCCGGGGAGATCGTCAAGGTGATTACTACGCTTTATGAGATCTTTGTGGGGTATGACTGCACGCTTACGGAAATCAACCCCCTTGTTATTACCGGAGACCGAGTGGTGGCCCTCGACGCCAAGGTCAATATAGATGACCACGCGCTCTTCAGGCATCCCGAGATGGGGCGTCTCCGGGACCGGACTCAAGAAGATCTGTTGGAGCTTTCGGCCCGCAAGGAGGGCTTGAGTTACATCAAGCTCGACGGCAATATCGGATGCATCGTGAACGGCGCGGGTCTGGCCATGGCCACGCTGGACCTGATCGCTTTGCATCACGGCGCGCCCGCGAACTTCCTGGATGTGGGGGGGGGAGCGAGCGAACAGGCGATTGCCGACGCGATGAGCATTCTTCTGGAAGATAAAAGGGTCAAGGCGGTGTTCATCAATATCTTTGGCGGCATATTGCGTTGCGATGTGCTGGCGCGGGGCGTGATCAAGGCGCTGAACCGTTACGGCGCCCGGTTGCCGGTCATAGCCCGGATCGAAGGCACCAATATCGATATTGGAAAGCAGCTCTTCGAGGACTCGGGCCTGCCCATACAGATGATACCTTCCCTTGACGAAGCGGCCAAACTCGCTGTGGAGGCTGCGCAGGCCGCGTAGTTTCTTGAGGGATTCGCACGGAGACGTGAGATGGCGATTCTGGTGAACAAGGAGTCCCGAGTCATCTGTCAGGGGATCACAGGGAAGAACGGCACGTTCCATTCCCTGGCCTGCCGGGACTACGGCACGAACATGGTTGGGGGGGTGACCCCCGGAAAGCAGGGGGAATACGTTGACGGTATCCCGGTCTTCAACACGGTTTGGGCCGCGGTCAAGGAGACGGGCGCCAACGTGTCACTGATATTCGTTCCCGCGGCCCACGCCATGGATCCGATCCTAGAGGCCGTGGACGCAGGCATCGAAGTGATCGTGTGCATAACGGAGGGGATACCCCCGCTCGACACCGCTTGCGCTCTCCACACGGTAAGAGAGGAAGGCCGGCGGCTGATCGGGCCCAACACGCCCGGAGTGATTTCTCCGCCTGAGCGCTGCAAAGTGGGCATTATGCCGGGATATATTCACAAGCCGGGCCCCGTGGGAGTGATTTCCAGATCGGGAACGCTTACGTACGAAGTGGTGGATCAACTCACCAAAGCGGGGGTTGGCCAAAGCACTTGCATCGGCCTCGGGGGCGACCCGGTGGTGGGGATGAGTTTCGTGGATGTGCTGAAGCTCTTCAAAGACGATCCGGCCACGGAGGCGGTGGTGCTGATCGGTGAAATCGGCGGCGCCGCGGAAGAGCAAGCCGCGAAATATATCAAGCAGGAATTCAACAAGCCGGTGGTGGCATACATAGCGGGGAGACTGGCCCCGCCGGGAAAGCGAATGGGTCACGCGGGCGCAATCATTTCCGGCGGGACGGGAACCGCTCAAGAGAAGATCAGAGCGCTCAGCGAAGCCGGCGCGACGGTGATTGATAATCTGACCCAAGTGGGCGCGGTGATGCAAAAGATTCTGGGCTAAGAGCAATCTCGGTTGACGACAAGCGTGGAGACATGAGGAGACAAGATATGGCGGCGCTTGAGGAGAAATATGAAGAACTGAAGCTGAGACTGGCCGAATCCGACGCGGCCGGAGGTCCTGACAAGATCGCAAAGCAACATGAGGCGGGTAAGATGACCGCCCGAGAGCGCGTCCTTGAGCTGCTGGACGAGGGATCTTTCGAGGAGATTGACAAGTTCGTGGTGCACCGATGCGCCGATTTTGACATGGATAGGACGAAGATCCCCGGCGAGGGAGTGGTGAGCGGCTTTGGCCGCATCAACGGCAGAGGGGTGTACGTGTTTGCTCAGGATTTCACCGTCTTTGGAGGAAGTCTCTCCTACACTCATGCCATGAAGATCTGCAAGGTCATGGACCTCGCGTATCGGAACGGATGTCCGCTTATCGGCATTAACGACTCCGGAGGGGCGCGCATTCAGGAGGGTGTGGAAAGCCTGGGCGGTTATGGGGAGGTCTTTTACCGGAATGTGAGAGCGTCGGGGGTTATCCCCCAGATCTCGATAATCATGGGCCCATGCGCAGGAGGCGCGGTCTATTCTCCCGCAGTGACGGACTTCATATTCATGACCGAGAAGACCAGTTACATGTTCATTACCGGCCCGCAGGTGATCAAGCAGGTTACCAGCGAGGAGATAGATCCTGAGAGTCTCGGCGGCGCCAAAGTTCACGGAAAGGTTTCGGGCGTATGTCACTTCCACTTCAAGTCTGAGAAAGAGACCCTGGAGAGGGTGAGAGAGCTTCTTTCTTTGTTGCCTTCGAGTAACCGTGAGTTTCCCCCCGTGGTTCCCTGCGACGACCCGCCCGATCGTGTGAACCCCGAATTGGACGAGGTGATTCCGGACAACCCCAGAAGACCGTACGACATGAAACGGATCATTGTGCCCGTGATGGACAACGGTCATTTCGTCGAGGCGCATGAGAACTATGCGAAGAATCTCATCGTCGGGTTCGGCCGGCTCAACGGGAAAACGGTAGGGGTGGTGGCGAACCAGCCCAAGTGGATGGCAGGCTGCCTGGACACGGAGGCATCGGTGAAGTGCGCGCGTTTCGTGCGTTTCTGTGATGCATTCAATATCCCGCTCTGGACGCTGCTCGATGTCCCCGGATACCTTCCCGGCACGCAACAGGAGCATGGCGGGATCATCAAGCACGGGGCCAAAATCCTCTACGCGTATGCGGAGGCCACGGTCCCCAAGGTGACCTTGATTACCCGCAAGGCATACGGCGGAGCATACGTGGTTATGTCCAGCAAACATCTGCGTGCGGACATCAATCTCGCGTACCCAACCGCGGAAATCGCGGTCATGGGTCCGGAAGGCGCGATCCAAATACTCTTCCGCAAAGAAATTGCCCAGGCCTCCGATCCGGAGGCCCGTCGCAAGGAACTGATCGATCAGTACGTGGAGAAGTTCGCAAGTCCTTACCGGGCCGCGGAGCTCGGTTTCGTGGATCGGGTCATCCTTCCGCGCGAGACCAGGCAAGTCCTGATTCGAGCGTTCGCGCAACTGGAGAAGAAACAGGAAGAGAAGCCAAGACGCAAACACGGTAACATACCGCTGTAAGATACGGAGGGCGGGAATGGAGGGACCCGCCCTTTCCGGAAAACGGAACTCAAGAGGATCGATTTATGGAAAAACGTATACGGGTCATTGTGGCCAAGCCGGGACTGGACGGCCACGACCGAGGGGCTAAAGTGGTCGCGCGAGCGCTGCGGGATGCGGGGATGGAAGTCATTTACACCGGCCTTCGGCAGACGCCTGAGGCGATCTTTCAGACCGCGGTTCAGGAAGACGCCGACGTGGTGTGCCTCAGCTCTCTATCCGGCGCGCACGATTACCTCTTTCCGAGGGTAGCCAAGCTCTTTAGGGATAATGGAATGAACGACGTGCTCATCCTCGGGGGAGGGATCGTTCCCGATGAAGACGTGGCGGCAATGAAAGAGAGCGGCATCGAGGAGATCTTTGGCCCCGGGACGCGGACCGAAGATATCGTCTCATATATTCGCACTCACCTGAAGAAGTGATACGCGCGGCGCTGAAAGCAGAAATCTGCACCCCATTCCTTCCTTGGCTCCTACATGGTGGTAGGAGCGAAGCCCGGGGCCGGCGCGAATTCAAGCCGGTTCGAGCGACCGGGGTTGCGCCTCCTTTGCCCTCCCAAAAAGATACTGCGTCCTTTCTTTAATCCTTGACGGCCGCGCTCGTTGTCCGTCAATATAAGCTCCGGAGTCTGGAGTCTTCAGTGACCCGGAACTCATGACTTATTGCGCCCAATATAGACCGCCTGGATCCTCGTGACTGGGACGGAAGGACCGAACAACGGAGACGACGCGCGCCTTCCTCACGGAAGGCTTTTTTGTTTGGGCTGTCTCTCCTGCGCCGCCGAGAGTCCGCCGGCTCTTTCCGGCAAACAAGCGATCCCGGAAACTCGGCAAAATGGGCTTCAAGAGAGTGTCCTCGGCAGGTTTCGGGCACAAATCATCCGGGCGCGCGCTGTCTTGGCGCGAGAGCCGTGAAACGCATGGAGGAAAGATGCCGAAAGTGACCATCCAGACCTTGAGAGACAAGAAGGCTCGCAAAGAGCCCATGACCTTCCTTACCGCGTACGACTATCCGTTCGCTCTTCTCGAACAGAAGGCGGGGATCGACGTGATTCTTGTGGGAGATTCCATGGGAATGGTCGTCTATGGCTACAGCTCCACGCTACCGGTGACCATGGATCTGATGATGCCGGCCGTGAAGGCGGTTCGGCTGGGCGCGCCTGACGCGTATCTGGTCGGTGACATGCCGTACATGAGTTACCAACCCTCCATTCCCGAGGCCATCCGCAACGGCGGGAGATTCATGGCTGAGGGCGGGTGCGACGCGGTCAAGTTAGAAGGCGGCCGGGAGGTGGCCGACGTAGTGACCGCGATGGCAAAGGCGACTATACCGGTGATGGGTCATATCGGCCTGACACCCCAAGCTGCGGCTCAGCTCGGCGGGTACAAAGCCCAGGGAAGAGATCTGGCCGCGGCCGTCCGACTGATTGAAGACGCCAAGATTTTGGAAGAAGCCGGCGCGTCAAGCATTCTCATGGAGGCCGTCCCGGCCGAAGTGGCTGCCGTCATAACACGACGGGCTTCCATACCTACCTTTGGTATCGGGGCCGGACCTCACTGCGATGGCCAGGTTCTCGTGATCCACGACATGATTGGAATGTTCGACCGAAAGCTGGCGAAGTTCGTCAAAAAATACGCGGAAACGGGCGCGCAGATCCTGCGGGCGCTCGAGGAATTCAAGAAGGAAGTTGTGGAAGGGAAATTCCCTGCTCCGGAACATTGCTACCCCATGCCGGAAGACGTGGCCGCGGAATTGAAGCAACGTTACCCTGAGTAGAAGCGGGTGAAGAAGTTAAGAGCTTTCGGGAGAGTGGCCGAGGAGGCGACATGAGAGTCGGCGTGGTAGGCGCGGGCGCGCTGGGATCTGTGTTAGGGAGCCTCCTGTTCGAGGCCGGCGTTGACGTGGTTCTCATCCGTCGTAACCGAGATCAGGCGCATCATATCCAGGAGCACGGCCTCTGGCTTGAAGGCGTGTCGGGTGAGCGCCTTTTGCGGCCGCGGATTGTTGCGGATCCGGGCGAGGCCGGAAAGGTTGACCTCGCGCTCTTCCTCGTCAAATCTTACGATACCGTGACCGCGCTCGATACGGCCGCGGCCGTGCTCGCGGACGACGGGGTGATCCTAACTCTCCAGAACGGTATCGGGAATTTCGAGAGCCTTCAAAGCGCCTTCCCGGGGCGAGTTTTGCTCGGCATTACTACCATCGGCGCGCTCGCTCTCGAAAAAGGCAAGTTCCGACATACGGGCTACGGACAGACTTACCTCGGCGAACCTGACGGGACAGTCACCCCACGGGCTCGCTCAGTGGGGTCAATCCTCGAGAAGATGGGCAGCGGTCCGGCGCACGTGTCCGAGAACGCTCTGGGGAGCGTCTGGTCCAAGCTCGTGATAAATGCAGCCATCAACGCGCCGGCCACGCTCCTGAGGATCCGGAATGGGGACCTGACGCAAACGGATTCGGGGCGAGAACTTATCCACCGCGTCGTGCGGGAATGTCTGGCAGTGGTCATGGCAAAAGGGATCTCGTTGATCTTTGAGGACCCTGAAGCTCAGGTCGCGCAGGTGTGCGAAGCAACGTCGGGCAATCTCAACTCTATGCTCCAGGATATCCTTGCGGGACGTCGCACTGAGATCGATTTCATCAATACCGCGGTGGCGCGAGAAGCGGAGGCGCTGGGAATTGACGCGACGGTAAATCGAACCCTGGGGCTGCTTGTCAAGTCTCTGGAACTGACCGCGCAGCGGAGAATCTGAGAGCATTCATGACAGGACGTGGTTCGGAGAAATGCCAAAGCCCGCGCTCGGCAAAGAGCGCGGACTTTGGCGCACTTGAGGGGGGACCTCAGAAGAGCGAGCTGATGAAAGCAAAAGGCAAACTGATGATGTCCGCGGCCGCGTTGAGGAGGTCGGACCCGACGAATGACTCCTCTCTTCCCTGATAGGTTGCGGGCACAGGTTGCGCGGGCTGTGGGGGCGCCGCGAGCTTAACGGTCACTCCATCTCTCACATAAGTCCGTTCTTGCGCCTGCGATGCCTGCTGCTGGATTGCAGGCTCCTGGGGCGGATAGGTGATTCTAGTCACCGGCGGGACAGGACAGGCGCTCGGTCTGGGCGAGCCCGCAGGGGTGAGCCAAGGGTTCGATGTCACAGGACGCACCTTCTGAATAGGGCTCAGGGAGGTGGAGAACGGGCGAGTCTTCACGGGCGCGACCTGCTTGACCTGGGGCGCGGGAACCGGACGCTTGAGCTTCTTGTCCGAGACTTTGTCCTCCCGCGGCGCCACGGGTATCTCCACGGATGGTTTGGGGGCCACTTTGGGGGCCTCCTCGGTCTTTGCCGGAGGCGGCGAAATCACCAGGTCCTTTTCCAAATCCATTTCCAAGTCGTCGTTGGGCTCTTTTGCCTGAGCCGCAACTCTGGGGGCAGGATCAGGGGGGGGCGCCATGGCTCTCGACCCCTTCTTCTTGAACGCGACCGCGGGCTTAGGCAAAACCTGAGGACGCGCGGGCCCGGCGCTCTCGTCGGAGAGTAGAGCGTCCGATTCCAGAGTCAAATCAGAACGCTCCCCTACGGAAGCCTTGAATTCGGCCTTGACCACCGCGCCGGGCTTTGCCAGGAGAGGCGCGGGATTTGGCGCAGCCACTGACTCGGCCAGCGCTTCAAAGGTCGCGGCTGAAGCCCATGATGCGCTCAACAGCAGGAATGCCGCGATTATGCAATGAATTCGTCCCATAATAGGTCTCCTTTCGGCAACCGTACCCCACAGGGGGCTATTCTTTCGTTTGCGGGGCGCATGGGGGCGGGTGATGAGCCATCCCTCCTTCCCTCACACGGGCGGGGAGATACCACATAAAAAAACTCATGTCAAACGGAATGTTATAGAAAAATATTAAAGTAATTTATTAAGAAACTGGGGCGCGGCTCCCCTGGGGTGGGTCATCCTGACGGTCAACGGATTTCCTCAATTCCCGCGCCCGAGCCGAACAACGGGCTCGCGAGGTTTTTCCGTCTTTCCGAACCCGTTTGCTCGGTGAAGCGGTTCGGGCACAAAAGGATTGACAACGTCGCGGGGTGACACTACGATCCACACGCCCATCAAGTAGAGGTCAAAGCTGCTATCCACCCTGACGCTTTCAGTGTCGCGTTCCGCGTTATCGTGGGGAAGAGGGGGTGAGGCGAGTCATCTCGTTCTCGACCACGAAGCGGGCGCCTCCTAGGGGAGAAACTCAAGGAGAGAGGCATGACCAAACCGAAAAAGGCTAAACCCAAGGCGGCTGAACGTAAGGCCGAAGATCGAGTGGAGATCCGCGACACCCCGGGGGCGCCGGTGGAACAGATCGGCGAGGAAGAAGAGGCTGTCATTGCCACTGCGAAGGACATACCCCCGCCGAGCTCACGGCTTGGCGCGCCGCCCAAAGGACCGCTCGGCAGCCTTAAGATCGCGCTGCTCAAGGACGCTCCCGCGGGGCTCTCTCTCGAAGAAATAAAAAAGATGACCGGCCCGGGCGCGACGCGGCCGCCCGTGATGAGCATCATCGAAGCGGTGCTCGCTGACGCGGGGGGCGCCATGGAGCTGAAGAAGCTCTGTGTCGAAGTGGAGAAATACTGGAACAGGCCGTTCCCTTCAACTCCGTACACGAAAGAGGAGTTCCTCTACATCCTGGTGAGTAAGTCGCACTACGTCACGTTTGGCTCTTAGATGCGCAGCGCTGACCGCGGGATGCAACAGATCGGATTTCCTCGTTCGTCGGAAAGACGCTGCCGTAGCTCCGGGGACCCAATGATCCGCGCAGGGGCGCGCCCCGATGCGACGAGTCAGGCTTAGGGGTTTCCAAGAAGCCCATCTCGGGGTCCCCAAGGTGGGGCGGGAAGGGCAAGGAGACGGCTGGGGACCAAGGATTCCGCCTGTAGTTAGCCGCAACTGGACGATCCCGGTTTCTTGGTTCCCGTGGCGCGGGGGCCCGGAGGACCGACCAAGAAGCTCGGGTCAGCCGGGGAGGGTTACGTGCCCTCGAAAATATTCGAAGAGTTAGTTATAATATGGTAATATCATGTAACAAAAAAAGTTCCTACGATATATCAAACCCCTACCTTGACGGGAAAAAAACGCGCTTGACATACTACATCTTGTATGATTACTGCTCCTCACCACAAGATGATCCGTCACCAGATGGACCATCCCCGCCCGCCGCAAGGCGCTGACGGCAAACCGAGCGAACGCCGCCGAGCCTTCGGTTGGCAAGCCCAAATGTAAAGCGCTCTCACGACAGGGGCCTGTTGGAGGACCTTTATGAATGGTCTGAACACTAATGGTGTGTCCTTGAGCCTGAGCCTGACAGAAGAGCGCTTCTTGTGGTTATTGGTCTCCCTATTCTTACCCGCGGGAATTCCGGAGGGAGGATCGGCGCGGTTTGCAGCGAGGTGATCGTCAGGGGAACGGAGCGCTCCTGCTGAATTGCTCAAAAAAATCAACATTTCACACCGCCCAGGAGGACTGCAATGGCTAGCGTAACTGAAATCAGCAAGTACAGAGAGAAAGAAGTCCTGGCATCCGAGACAACGGATATGGCTCTCTTCGTCAGGACCTCGAGCGAGGCCATGGACGGCTGGGATCGCGGCCGTATCGTGGACGCGCTGTTGAGGGAGACCTTTGTCGATGAGGGGACTGCCGAGGACATCAGCCTTGAGGTCGAAAACGACATCAAGCGCAGTGGTATCAAGGTGATCACAGCGCCCCTCGTGCGGGAGATGGTAAACGCCAAGCTCCTGGAGAGAGGGCTGGAAGGCGATCGGCGTTTGCACACGCGCCTCGGCGTGCCCTTGTACGACGTGGATCAACTGATCACTCGGCCCAACAAGGAGAACGCGAATGTTCCCCACGGGCCGGAGGCCACAAACCTGACCCTAGCGGAGAATATCAAGAAAGAGTACGCGCTTCTGAACGTATTCGACCAGCACGTGGCCGACGGTCACATGCGCGGTGACTTGCATCTCCACGACCTGGGGTTCATCGATCGGCCGTACTGTTCGGGCCAATCTCTGGAGTACATCAAGAAATTCGGTCTGAATCTTCCCAATTCCCTCGCCATGGCTAAGCCGGCCAAGCATCCGGAGGTCCTGCTCGCCCACATGGTGAAATTCGCTGCCGCGCTTCAAAGTCACTTTGCAGGCGCAATCGGTTGGGACGCGGTGAACCTCTTCTTCGCCCCGTACCTTCGTGGACTGCCTCAGCGGGAGGTTCGTCAGCTCGCTCAGATGCTGATCTTTGAATTCTCCCAACAGGCTGTCGCGCGGGGCGGCCAGGCTATTTTCACGGACATCAACCTGTACTGGGAGATTCCAAAGCATTTCGAAGAGGTCCCGGCCATCGGCCCGGGGGGCGAATTCACGGGAAGCACGTATTCCGATTATTTGCCCGAAGCGCAGAACTTCGTCTGGACCCTCTTCGATATTTATCGTGAAGGGGACGGAGTGGGGAGACCCTTCTTTTTCCCCAAGCCCCTGGTCCACATTACGGAGAAGTTCTTCCAGACCCCCGGGCATGAGAAGTTTCTGCATCACATCTGCGATGTGGCGTCGGAGAAGGGGAACTCGTACTTCGTCTTCGATAGAGGAGAAACAGCCAAAATATCAGAGTGTTGCAGGCTTGCCTTCAAGCTGGACAAGAGTGACCTGGCCGACGCGACGCGTCCCTGGAAAATGCGCTACTCAGCCATGCAGAACGTCACCGTCAATCTGCCCCGAATTGCCTACGAGGCGGGCGGAGACGATACGAAGCTCTTCTCCATTATCACCGACCGGATCAACCTTGCGGCCGAAGCGCATCTCCAGAAGAAGCAGTTTATCGAACGCTTGCTGGCGCTCGGTGAATCAGGGCCTCTGGCCTTGCTGACCATGGACAAGGACGGCGAACCGTACCTCAGAATGCACCGGGTCACGTACCTGGTCGGCATGGTGGGCTTGAACGAGCTGGTCCAGTATCATACCGGGCAGCAGATGCACGAGAGCTCGGAGGCGCTCAAGTTCGGTCTCAGGGTAATCGCGCACATGAACCTGGTCGCGGCCAGACTGGGGAAGAAGCATAATATGCGCTTCGTGCTGGAACAAACGCCGGCCGAAAGCACCGCGTACCGGTTCGCCAAGATGGACATGAAGCTCTTCCCGCAAACGCAACGCGTGGTAAAAGGCGCGATCAACCTGGAGGAGATCTATTACACCAATTCCACCCTCTTCAATGTGGGTTCGCAGGTGGACGCGATCGAGCGGGTCAAGAAGGAAGGCTTGTTCCACCCGCTCATCGAGGCGGGTTCGCTGACCCATATCTGGCTCGGGGAGAGCAGGCCCAGCGCGGAATCATTGGCGAACTTCGTGGTCAAGACCTTTCAGTTGACCCAGAACGATCAGATCGCATTCTCTCCTGAATTGACCACATGCGTCGTGTGCGGGCGCACCGCCAGGGGGCTGCATGACGCGTGCCTCTTCTGCGGTTCGGATAGAGTCGAACAGATTACCAGGATCACCGGGTATTTCACCAAGGTTGCCAGTTGGAACAAGGGCAAGATCGGCGAGCTGAAAGACCGGTTCCGAAACCGGGCAATCGGCTGATCGTAGGACAATGCGGCGTGGATGCGCCATGCCGAGAAGTCAGGGAAGTCGTGCGCAAGGGCAAGGCGGCTTCCCAAAGCTCGGCCGTACAATTCGCTTTCGTGCAAGGAAGTGACAAGGTTTGGCATTCAATTGGAGGTTAGCTATGACGTATCTCTTTACAAAACCGGGTTGCGGTAAGTGTGATTGGGTCAAGAGTCACGTGGAACTGGAAAAGAGGCCGGATGTGCAGGTGCTCAACCTTGATGGTGAAAATCCCGAAGCATTGGCTATGCTGGCTTATTTCGAGTGCGTGACCCTCGCGGAAAAGAAACTGCCTATTCTGGTTTCCGATGCAGGTGAAGTCCTCACCGGCGCGATTGAGGTAAGGAGCTTTTTGGACAAAGTGGGGGGCTGATTATCTGCCCTTGCATGTATCAACGGACATGCAAGTTCGGGAGGTGCTTTTTCCCTGCCTCCCGGACCTCATTTCCAAGAACAATAGTGTTTGCAGGCAGCTTCCTCGGAGCACCAATGACGCAGGATTTTCACATTAAGGGTTTCATACCGGTCTCCATGCTGGACTGGCCCGGCAAGGTCTGTTCCATCGTATTCCTGGCAGGGTGTAGCTTCCGTTGCCCCGCGTGCCACAACGGAGACCTGGTGATACGACAGGGGTCGCTGCGCGACGAATCCCTCGCGGGAGTCCTGAGTCATCTGGAGCGGCGTAAGAACTGGATCGACGGTGTCACCGTGACTGGGGGCGAACCCACCATTCATGATAACCTGCCGCAACTCCTCCGAACCATTAGGGCGCAGGGCGTGCTGATCAAGCTCGACACGAACGGGTCGCATCCAGGAATGATCGAGGCGCTCCTCTCGGAGGGCCTGGTGGACGCGGTGGCAATGGACGTGAAAGCGCCATTCACCGAAGAAGAATATTCGAAACTTGCCGGAGTCCAGGTGGATATAGGACTTATCTTCCGGAGCGTGGAGATACTTAAGGCCTCCGGCCTAGAGGTCGTCTTTCGCACCACGGCCATTCCCGGCATTGTTGAGGAGCCCCAGCTCCGTCGAATCCGGCAATCTCTCGGAGAAGTTCCGCGCTTCACGATTCAGGGATTCCGGAACGTGCAGACTCTGGACCCTGCTTTTCGCCGGATACCGCAGTTCGCGCCCGAAAGATTGGAACGTATGCGTCTTCTCTTTGAAACACCGGCGCCCGAGGCTGTCAACCCCAGGCTGGTAGCCCACGCAGGATGATTCCGGCTTCCACAAGAGCCGGCCTCGCTCCTGCCGAAAGAGACGCGCCGGAAACGGTGTGGGGACGTGATCGACAGACACCTTGTGGGAAAAGATTATCCTCTCTTTAGAGTGATCCTCTCCGCCGAACTCCTCCATGACCTTCGTGAACTGGTGCGGCCGTGGCTGAGGGACAGTGAGGAACCGCCATTGCGCCCCTCGGTCTGGCCGGGGTTTCTCGCTCTGCGCGGGTCCGCGGGTTTCGCACAGGTGTGGGAAGACGCGGGCGTCAATCCTCTGGAACTGCATTTGATCATGGAAGAGGCGCAGCTTTTCGAAGATCCCCCCATTGCGCAGGAAATCGTGGGCCTTCTCCGAATCGAGGACATTACGGAGCGCATGGAGCCTGACCGCGGCATTGAGGATGAAATCCGCCTCTCCGTGACGTTCCGGAATACCGCGGGACGCGAGGTGGCGTCATATCATTGCGCATACCGGATCCCCCTTGCGGTGGCGTCCACGCGATGAGGCGCCGGACGCGGAGATCTCTTTTCGCGGTCCTCAACGTCCCCTCCTTTCGAAGATCGCTTGCATGGCGGTGTGCGTATGCGCGCCTCGGGTCCGCAATGGCCTTTCGCGGCCCCTTTCCGTGATAAGGCAAGCGGCCCCGCGCGTCATCGGCGTTGACCGGAGGACCTGGAGAGCGTTATTCTCGTGATGACGCGAGAAGCCGTTCATTTCACTCATTGCCGGACATTGTTGTCGTCTGAGAGAGGGGCTGTGTGAGTGAAGGGCTTCTTTGGGTCCGAGAGATCGTCCCGAGAGACGACAGTTGATCCGTGACTCCGGGAATTGCAGATGAAATCGCAGTCGGACCGAAAGCCGGGCCCGGGCGAGCGCACGACCGATGCTCAGGCCGCTGAGTTGTACGCTGCACAAGTGCGGCAGGTTTATTCTCAGTCAGTGCCGGGGCTGATCGCGGCTCAGTTGAGCGCCCTGCTCTTAATGGCCGTTCTGTGGCGCACCGTGCCCCATTGGCAGCTCCTCGTTTGGCTGGCGGCATATTTCGTTTTGCAAGTGATACGAAACCTGCTTGTATGGCAGTTTCGTCGAGTGTCACCTTCCGGGGAAAAAGCGATTCCTTGGGGCCCGCGCTTTGTATGGGTAACGGTTGCCAGCGGGCTTGTCTGGGGCTCGGCTGGTGTATTCCTCTTTCCCGCGAATTCGATTCTACACCAGTTCATTCTCGCGCTCTTCCTCGCGGGCCTCTCCGCCGCGGCCGCGGTTGTGTACGCGCCTTTGAAATCATGTAATCTGCCTACTGTCATAGCGGAAATCCTTCCCATTGCCCTCCGATGCTTATACGAACTCGACTATTTGCACGTGATCATTGGAACCATAATGCTGGCGTTTGGAACGGTCCTTGTCCTCACCGGGAGGTACATGCATGCGGTCAACGAAAATTCACTGAAGTTGGGATTCGAAAAAACCGAACTCCTCAAGTCCGTTCTGGAGCAGCAGAAGCAATCAGATCAGCTCAACAAAGAGCTCATATCGCAAATTGAAGAACGGAGGAAAGCGCAGCAAGGGCTGGTTGAAAGCGAGGCTCGTTTTCGAGAACTTGCGGAACTGCTGCCCCAGCTCGCGTTTGAACTGGATTTAGAGGGCAATTTTGCCTTCGTCAATCGAGCCGGTCTCGAAATGATGGGCCGCACGTCGAATGACCTTGCCAAGGGATTGGCCCCTGCCGAAGTCTGTTCTCCGGAGGACTGGGAGCGGGCGCAACGAGAATTTGAAGAGGTCTTCGAGGGAAAGAGCCTGGTCGGGGCAGAATACAAGATCACGAGAGGTGACGGATCGAGCATCCCCGTCGTCCTCTATGCAAATCCTATTACCCGAAAAGGCAAAGTTGTAGGCGTTCGCGGGGTGGGGGTCGATGTTTCGGAGCTAAAATCCGCTCAAAGGCAATTGGCAGCCTCCCTTCAGGAAAAGGAAATATTGCTGCGCGAAATACACCACCGCGTCAAGAACAATCTACAAGTCATTTGCAGCCTGCTCAGAGTGCAAAAACGATCTCTGGACAACGACCAACACGCTGAGATGTTTCAGGAATCTGAAAACCGCATCAGGTCTATGGCCACGGTTTACGAAAAGCTCTACCAGTCCCGCAACCTCTCCGAACTCAACGCCCGAGATTATCTCAATTCAGTGGTGCGGCATATTCAGGCCACATATGAATCCATAGGAACGGGAATAGAGGTGAGCACGGATCTGGACGACCTGACACTCAATACCGATTCCGCAATTTCACTAGGACTCATTATGACGGAGCTTGTTTCCAACTCCCTGAAGCACGCGTTCCCCAATGATGGAAAAGGCCGAATTGATATATCTTTTCGAGCTTTGGGTAACGACCGAATTGAGTTGAAAGTGAGGGACAACGGTATAGGGCTGCCCCAACACATAGACGTGACAGACCCCGATACTGTGGGGCTCCGGCTGGTGCGCATCTTCGTGGAGCAACTTGGAGGCGAATTTCATATCAGCGGAAATAATGGGACGTCCGCGTCGATCGAATTTGAGAACCCACAAATAGAATCCGCCGTGTAGGCTAAGCATGTCGCCGGAGACTCGCGTTCTCATAGTTGAAGTTGAAACGATCTTATCCGCGAAGTCGGTCCAAGGTCTGATGAGCGTGGGATAGGGGATTCCCGGCGCGGTCTCCAGGGGGAAGATGCCGTGCGTTTAGCTGAAACGAGCGCGCCCGATCTCGCGGCTACGGACATGACGGTCAAAGATGAGACGGACGCGCGAGGAGCTTATGGTAGGGGGCGATGGGCGCGTGACAAAAGACTAGGATCGCTAAGTCCGAGTGCGGAGCGCCGGCGTAATTGGGGAGAGGGAGATCTGTCTTGAGGGCCGGTATTGCAGCGCCAAATCCTGGAACGCGGACTACCGCGAGTCGGTTTGGCTGCCGGTCCTCACTGCGTGTCGAGAGCCGGCAAAGACAATTCCCGCACGATCAGTCTGTCCGGACTTGTGAGCATGACCGCGCGTTTTCCGTCAGGGGTGATCTTCCATCCGCCTCCGGGCATCGAGGATTCATTCAAGGTGACGAAGAACCGGCCCGAATAATCCACCAGGAAGTCCATTGCCCGAGGATATCCTTTATCCAGGAACGCCACCGATGACGTTACCCAGCCCTTTGCCGGCTGCCACGAAATCCACGGCAATCTGACGGTTTGGTCTTCCGGCAGGACCAGCGTCCCTTCTCGAACAATCCGATCGATTAAGACCCGGGCTATCGGGATGACTTTCCAGGGCCGCGGATTTACAAGGCAGCCGCCCTTCTTGCCGTCGTTCGCTATGATGTACAGGTCCCCCGGAGTCCAGTCGGAAACAATCCGTGGAGCGTAATACTTGGAATCCGTGGCAAAATAAGCATTGAATTCTTCGTTGAAATCGTGCCTTTCAAGAGTGCGCGCGTTGATGAGAAAAGCTCGTGCAGGAAGGCCATGTTTCGAACCCACGCACACCGCTTCCGAACTATCGGACTTCCAAGCTATGCCTTCGAAGTTGTAATCACGTGGGGCAATGACCGTCGCCGTCTTTGCGACTACGTCGAGTAGCTTCAGATCCCCTCGAAAACCCTCGGTCCTATAAAGAACGTATACGCCGTTAGGCGACCATCGTTCTCTGGGCCACTCGGTAGCGCCTAGACCTTTCTCCGGGAAGCTTCCCGCATCCTCCGCAAAGATGAGGCGCCGCTCGTGCGAGGATTGATCGATCCTCTGCCGGTAAAAGTATGTGTTCGACTTCCGTTGCTTATCGGTTCCTATTTGGCACGAAGCGTATGCCAACTGCTCATTATCGAGCCATATGAAGGAGGTCACGACTTCGTCAGGACCGGTCAAGGTCCGCCAGGTCCCGGTCGCGCAGTGGATCACACGGAGGTCGCGGGGAGATGCCACGGCAAGGCGCACGCCATCAGGAGAAAACGCATAATGAATTCTGTTGGTCACAAACCATCCGCCCCAGTCTTTGCCGTAATCCCCAATTTCAACCTCCTGGTAGTCTTGCGGCCGATCCAGCGCGCACCACCGGACCCAGACCTTGGATCGGACCGTAGGACATTCCGGCGGCAATGGCAGGTCCCACTGCCGAGCGCATAGATACGCGGCCAAAGTACTGTCTGAAGATAAGGAGATCTCTGGGCCGAGGGTCATGTACGAGCAGCCCGAAACAGCCATGACCAGCACGACGAGCATAGGCGTAAACAAATTGGCATATCCGGCCCTGTGGTTTGAATGGCGTCCCAGCGGCCTCCTTCGGCAAAAAGCGCGACATGATAACAGCGCCGGACAATCGGCTTCCCAATCCACGAAGAATCGCCTCCACTCTTTGGGAGACCGTGTGTTCGATGCCGGAGACTTCAACAAGCGCCTGCTCTTCCGGATTGTGACGGTCAGCTTGAAAGCCTCGGTATGAAGAAATCAGCCCCGCCAACTACGAGGCTGAAGAGCCATAGAACCACGAGAGTCAAGGCGGCGGTACCCATTAGTATCAACATGCGGCACGATTCCGGTCAGCCGAGACCAATCCATTTACACGCAAAGTATAACAGAAACATCACCGGAATAATGGACAAGCAAACGGGAATTCCCGCCAACGCGAGAAGGATCGGCGCGGGCACAAGACTACGTGCGAGTAGATCCGGGATCAAAATGAGAGCGAGGAGGGCCACAATGCCCCACGTGACAAGCGTGATCACCGGCTACGCCGCGAGACACCACCCGATAGCAGGCCCGTTTGTCACGTTGCGGGAGGTCATGTCTCTACAAGCCTCTATAAGCGCTCGGAGCACTAGCCTCGTATGCCATGCTCGAACGGTTATCTTATCTTGTGCCAATACACTTCCATCTCAGCAATATTAATAATAGATTCGACTTTCCTCAAGCCAAACTTTCTTCGTCTACGCGGCCCTATACAAAGTCCTGCGGCGAGAAACGCCATGACGAAACGTGAACGCGTTTCCACAGAGTTGGTTTCCCAGCCGTACCGCCAAACGCATCCGCGCACTTTGAAAGGCTGCGCATTTCCGGCGGTATGTGCTCAACCCTCCTCCTGCCGCCGCAACGTAAGCCAGAGACTAACGAGAAAACGTCGTATACGGACATGACGGACCAAGAATGGGCCGGTACGAAGAAAGCTCGTGATGGCGCTCACAGCGCCGCCATTTCCCTGACGGCTTCACAAAGCACTTGAAAGCTCCGCGAGAGGTTACGTTTGGGGTCCATGTGCCGACCAATGGTGCGCGCTGCCTCGACCTTGCGGAGGCCACCCTTGAAATAGCCGGCCTTTCGAAGTACCTTCTCAAACGCTTCGCATGTGCCCCCTTGTATCGCATCAGGATTTCGATATCCTCTTTTTTGAGGAATTGTAGCAATCACTCTGGGATAGGCGGCCCGAACCGCTTCCCAGTCTCCGAAAAACCATGCCTCGAGTTCTTCAATCGCAAGGCGGTTGACAACCGTGTACGGCTTTCTAGACGCGCCAGACTTGGTAATGAAACCTGCATATTGCGCCATTTTTTCAAGAGACTGCTTGAGATCGAAACAGTTGTCGGTATCTTGGTCAACGACCACCAAGATCCTCCAATTCCCGGGAAGCCAATGTCGATACCCTCGCAATCGGTCTGGCAGGTAAGCTAAGAGCTCTGTCTTACACTGAAAAGGATGAATCTCAAAGGTAATCCCCCTGTGGATTCTTGGCAGCAGCACCTCAAGAGCGGCTGCCATGGAAGGTTCTTCAGCTAGCACCTCGACGTGTTCAACGCTCATCACGCTGGCCTCTTCTGGGAACGCTCGCTCGGCTGCCAAGCGGATCGCCAATTCCGAGGTGCCCTTCCAGCCAAAGATGCCCCATGGATGCGCCGGCTGAGACGAATTCGGGGATTCCCCTAATATCAGAAGCCCGCACAGCCTGTGTGAAGCCGCTCTCGTCCCGGTAAAGAACACGAACCTCTTCCGGCTTCATGGAGTTCAGAAAGAAAGGCGAATGGGTCGTGACCAGTAGCTGAGAGCGCTCAGTCGCCATTCGACATTCTTCTGCAAGTTCAGGAAGTAGCCGCGGGTGAAAAAAGTTTTCCGGTTCTTCGATGCCTATGAATTGTGGTGGAGCCGGATCGTAGAGCACCGTCAGATAGGAGAGCATCTTCAGCGTTCCATCCGAGGCGAAGCGGGAGAGGACCGGCTGCTCGAAAGGCGCGTCCTTAATTTGAAGCAGCAGTCGTCCATCCGGCATAGCTTCAGCTTCCACCCGCTCCAGGCGTGGCACCCGGCGTCGCAGCACTTCTATGATCTCTTCCAGCCTTTCGTTATGTTGTTCCTTGAGGTACTGGATGACATTGGCAAGGTTGTCTCCCGTTTTACTGAGCCTCTCCTGCGGTCCTGCCTCCGGCTGAAGACGCGTGTCGTCTATGGAGAGATAGGAGACGTACCAGTCAGTAATAAACTCACGCAGCGCAGCCACTCGCGGGTGGTCAGCGAACTGACCAAGAGTGTTGACCGCGATAAGATCGCCTGAGCGCAGAGGGATGTCTACTCGGTCGTCCTCTTCGTCTGGCATCTCGCCGCTGACCGCCCTCCCTTGCCCTTCTCGGTACTCGAGAAAACGGAATGGCCTTCCCTTGTGGCCTCTCCGCCACTGCAGCCACTCTTCAACGACCGCGGGTGTCTTGCCCTTCTCGTCAATGGCCAGATGGTATGCGATTATCGGCTGTCGCGGCTTCTCTCTGTATCGGATCTCAATAACTATGGGGCCGGACTGCCCGCGGGTCTTGAGCTCCCTCGCTCTTCCTCGCCGATCCCAGGCGTGACGTAAGCCGTAGCGAAAGCACTCCGAAAGAAAGTCAAAAACGTCAAATACTGTCGATTTACCGCTGCCATTCGGGCCGAGAAGGACCATTAGAGGGGTGATTTCCTTGAACTCCACTTCGCGTAGAGCCCTATAGTTTTGGACGCGCAACGCCTCAATCCGTGCCGGACCGACGAACCTACTTCGATGGGTCGCTTCCGTTCTTGACTTTGCCATCGCACCACCCTCTTAGCAAAATTCAATGCGCGCGTGATCCGGATCTGGCCCTTACCCTGGGAATCCCTCAGGTGGAACGCCTTTCAAGCTGAGCGGCATTCTCGTTCCCATGTCTAGTCCATAGAAACACTATTTTCAAGTGCGAAACGTCTTTCCGGAGCATACTGGACTTTACTTCAGCCACACGCGGGAGATACGAGATAGGTGGCCGAAACCTTTCGGATGTGACAAAGGCGAGGCATTCATGATTCTGTGTAAGGAGAGCTTTCTAGCACACGGCCAATCATACGAGGCGCCCAGTGGTTGTCTGGAGCACAGGCATTATCGGAAGAAAGCGGCGCTACCACGCGGTTTCGCGGGGGTTAAGCTATGCGTGAGTCGCCGGGAGACGCTTACGTCGGTACGGGCGGGAAGGAACCCCACCCGTACAGGAGACGCGGACGTTGCGAAGCGTGCTCGGTTTAAGTGCGTACGCTTGTGCGAAACACCCACAACACGTGTAAATGTTGCACACGCTATGAGGGCCTCATGTCCTCTCCGCCACCAGCTCGGACAATTCCTTCACAGCCAGCTCATCCTGTTTGCCCAGGACCTTCAGCGAGTCCTCCAGCATGGTGATGCAGTACGGGCACGCGGTCACCAAGGTCTTTGCGCCGGACGCCACCGCTTCGTGGATCCTCAGCTCCGCAAATCGTTCGCCTGCCGCGGTTTCCATCCAGACTCGGCCTCCGCCGCCTTGGCAGCAAACACTCTTGTTCTTGGTTCGTGCCAACTCCATGAGCTCCGCGCCGGGAAGGTTTCGGAGCAGCTCACGCGGCGGGTCGTACAGCTTAGTATGACGACCCAGATAACAAGGATCGTGAAACGTCACGGCTCCTGCGTTGCTCCCGGAGAGCTTGAGCTTTCCTTCGGACAACGCTGACGCCAGAATTTCACTGTAATGGAAGACTTCCCATTCGCCGCCGAACTCGGGATACTCGTTCTTGAATGTGTACAGACAGTGAGGTGACGTGACGATGATCTTCTTCACGCCCTTGCCGTTGTACAGTTGTATGTTCGCTTGAGCCAGATTCTGGAAGAGCTGCTCGTCGCCGACCTTGCGGATAGTCTCCCCACAACAGCTCTCTTCGTTACCGATGATCCCGAAGCTGATCCCTGCGGCGGTCAAGGCTTTTGCCACGGAGCGGGCGATATTCTGGCTCCTGGCGTCAAAACAAGACGTGCAGCAGACAAAGAGGAAGTATTCGGTCTGCTCGGAGAAGGTCGGGATCTCCACATCCTTGATCCATGCGGTGCGCTGATCCCGTGGGCCGGACCAGGGATTACCCTGTGAATGCAGGCTGCCCGCGATAGTTTTGAGGCTTGGCGGAATGGTGCCCACTTCGGCCAACATGCGGCGCATTCCAACCACATTGTTGATGATTTCAACCCCGCGGGGACAAACGTCCACGCAAGCTCGGCACGTGGTGCATGCGAAAAGACAATTCTCGGATTCAAAACCTTCCAGCCCGAGCTGACCCAAATGCTGCACCAGCCGTATATTGAACTCCTCCGACGCAGGTCCCGGAACCAGCCGGTATGGGCATGTCCCGGTGCACAAGCCGCACTGCATGCACCAGTAGAGGGTTTCCGCGCCGGAATAGATAATGGCGTCGCTCACTTCCAGAAAGGGTATTCTCGCTTCCATATCGTTTCCTCTTATGTCGTCTTCTGCTATCAGAAGCCTTTGTACGGGTTCGGCCCCAACTCCTGGAGCCTCGCGGTAAACTCCTCGATGATCTTGGGAATCTTCTCGTAATCGTCGATAGCCATTTGTTCGAGCCGGATACGGTCCGATTCAAGCATGAGCCGATCGAGGGTCTCCTGGATTTTTGTCATGCGAGTGTTCGCCAGTTCGCTGCCATGCACAAAGTGGCACTGATAATCATCGCCGTAACGGCATCCGAATAAAAGGATTCCGTCGATTCCCTTTGACAGGGCGTCGGCTATCCAGACCAGATTCACCGACCCAAGGCACCGCAACGGAATAAACCTGACCCACGGCGCATACTGGAGCTTGCGGAGACCCACCATGTCGAGCCCCGGATACGAGTCGTTTTCGCAAATCAGGCCCACGATACGCGGTTTTTCCTCATATTCGTCGGGCACGTTGATGCCTTTGATCATGGAACCGATCATGTCCACGGAATAGTTGCTGAAAGAGATGATGCGTTCCGGGCAGGAGCCCATACAGATTGCGCACCGCCGGCATCGGGTCGGATGGGGCAGGGGGGTTCCCTTCTCGTCCTCATTATACATACCAAAGGGGCATTCTTCAGTGCAGCGCTTGCACTGAGTGCACCGCTGGAGGAAGAGCTCCGGATAGGAGACGTCCCCGGCCCGCGGATGCACCGCCTTGCCTTTTGCCGTGAGTTCGACCGCCTGAATGGCTTTGAGCGCGGCGCCTGTCCCGTCAGAGCCGGCTCTGCTGGACATCATGGGCTGCCTCACGCACCCCGCGGTATAGATACCTGTGCGTCTGGTTTCGTAAGGGAAACAGATAAAATGGGAATCAGGGAAGCCGTACTTCAATTCCGGGAGGGCCGGACCCTGTCGATACTGAAGGTTGAGAATCGGGTCGTCCAACACCGCGGGCTGCATCCCCACCGCAAGGACCACCAGATCGGCTTCCACGAGCACCGGCTCGCCCATGAGCTGATCCACGGCCTCGATGCTCAACTTGCGCTCGGAACCCTGGCCGATGGCGATCTGCGCGGTGTCGGTCTTGATGAAGACCGTGCCGTCCTTCTGGACCTTTTTGTAGAACTCCTCACTCTGCTCGGGCGTCCGTATATCTTTGTAAAAGATGAAAACCTTATTCTCGGGATTCTGCTCCTTCACATACACGGACTGCTTGAGAGAAGCCCGGCAGCAAACTGCGCTGCAATAGGGAAGGTGATCGGCATCCCTCGATCCTGCGCACTGAATGAAAGCGACAACCGACGGCTCGGAGCCATCGGAAGGACAGGTGATCTTCCCGGCCTTGGCCATCTCTTCCATTTGCACGCTTGTGATCACATCAGGGAGTGTGCCGTATGAGAAGCGCTCCAACTTTGTCGCATCGTAAGGTTTCCAACCCGCGGCAAGCACTATGGCGCCGACCCGATGGGTTCCGCCGCCGTTATTGAGAGTGACGTCAAACATGCCCGGAGCGCCCGCGATCTTCTCGATGGTTGCGGAGGTGAAGATCGTGATCCGCTCGTCCGCCTTGGCTTGGTCGATCAGCTCGTTGATCGTAATCTCTTCCAGTTCTTGGTAAGGCGGTTTCGTGGGCGAACTCTTGTTCCACTTCGCCATGTGGCCGCCCATTTCGGGTTCTTTTTCCACGAGCAGGACCGAGTAACCTGCCGCAGCCGCGTCATTGGCCGCCTGCAATCCGGCCGCGCCTCCGCCCACCACCAGAATGGTCTTGTCGATCTCCTCCTGATACGGCGCGGGAAGCTTGGTCTTCTGGGCCCTGATAATGCCCATGCGCAGATAATCTTCGGCAAGCATCCGAGTGTCGTCTTCTCCCGCAGGCTGGCACCAAGCCACATGCTCTCTGATGTTCACCCGTTCCAGGATCGTAGTCATGGGATCGAACACGAACACATCGGTTTTCACTCGACCCGAACAGGCCGCGACAACGACTGTATTAATATCGCCTGCGTCAACGTCGCTCCTGATGAGTCCCGCGCCTTCCTCGCCACAAAACGCCGGGTGGACCACACGCTTCGCTGGTTGGAATTCCTCATCGGCCACCGCGGAGAGGGCGTCCAAGTCGATTGATTCACCGATTCCGCAACCCGAACAAATGTATACACCGATCTTCTGATCCATCTCAACCTACCTCCCCAGCGTGCGATGAATGGCTTTGAGGGCTGCGCCGGTGGCATCCTGAATCGAAGCGGCCACTTCCATGGGCGCCTTCACACAGCCGGCAGGAACAATACCCGAGTCGCCGGGCGACGTGACAAAGCCGAAATCGTCGTAACCCATCTCCAGGTCCGGCTTGACCGAGGCGGTCCCGGGCGCCATACCCACGGCCAATACCACCAGGTCTACTGTCTGCTTGACTTTGGCGCCTTGCGAGATGTCTTCGCCCTCAACCAGCGGGCTCCCGGTCTCCGGGTCCTTCGAAACCCGAGCGATCTTGCTCTTAGTCAGTGTGACGTTTTCGTCTTGCTCTATCTTCGTATAGAAGTCTTCGTACTTGCCCATCGCGCGCACATCTATGTAGAAAATGAACGCCTTTGAGTCCGGATTCCGCTCTCGAATGTACGAAGCCTGCTTCAAAGAAGCGAGGCAACAGACGCCGGAGCAGTACGGCAGATGGTTTTCGTCCCGTGAACCGGCGCATTGGACAAAAGCCACGCTCCGGACCTCTTTCCCGTCCGAGGGCCTTAGGATCTTCCCACCGGTGGGTCCGGTCGGCGCCGCGAGCCGCTCGAACATCACGCTGGTAATCACGTCCGGAAGGGAGCCGAATCCCAAATAGTCCACTTTCGTCGCGTCGTATGGGTCCCAGCCTGTGGCCCAGACCACCGCTCCAACCTGAAGAGAAACGGTTGTCGGTTGCATCTCCAGGTCAATGGCGTTGTACGGGCAGGCTTCCTTGCATTTTTTGGCCTCGTCGGTTCCGATGATGGAAGGGTCCAGCACGTACTTGAACGGATAAGCCATAGGATGTGGCAAATACGCGGCTTTCACCGTGTTCATCCCGAAATTGAGCGGGTCGGGAATCTCCGTCTCGCAGACTTCCGCACACTTCCCGCATCCCGTGCAATTGTCGTTCACGTATCGGGGCTGCACGGTGATCGTGACGTCGTAGCCGCCCGCGGCGCCGGCGATGGACGTCACTTGCGCAAGCGTATACGCCGTGACACCGGCCGACTGTTTGATACGCCGAAAATTGATCTCAAGACCGCACGCAGGAGGACACAGTTTAGGGAAATATTGATTGAGCTGGACCACTCGGCCGCCCAGGTACGGATTGCGTTCAACTATGACGACCTCTGCGCCTGCCTCGGTAGCCTCGATGGCAGTGGTCATTCCACTGATGCCACCTCCGACCACGAGGACTTTGCGTTGTGCGTCACTCATGGACTACCTCCCTTTGCTATCTGGTCTCAGTCAAGCCAAGGTCAAGATTCGCAAGAAAGCGCCTGTTCTGTTCGGTTTGGGCATCGCCGCCAACACACCATATGGATGACGGCCTTGCTGCGAGGTCTCCAAACCGGGCCCTAGACCGGGCCAACGACCGCGGAAAGGCGTAAACTTCTTAATGATGTCTTGCGATGGCTTGACAGGCGGAACAGGAATTGATTTTCTCTCACACATCCGGCTTTGTCAACACCGCTCCCGGCGCCACTCCTTATCGAACGAAGGAGAAGGCTCCGCCAATCCCAAACCGGCGCGCGAGTCACATTTGTCGAAGATACGTGGCCAGGTTTTTCTTCTGCCTCTTCAGACCCAGCTTCCTCCGAATGTTCTTCCGATGCACGATCACCGTCTGGTAAGCTAATCCCATGGCCTCGGCTATTGCTCGCGAACCCTTCCCTTCTCTAATCATTTGGCAAATATGCACTTCACGGGGGCTCAGGTTAGATCCGTAACGCGAAATGTTGATCCCGAAGTATGAGGTTATGTTCCTGAGGCCGAAGTCCAGGGTTTCCAAGAGGTGTCGCTGAACATCGGGAAGGTTGGAGGCTCTGAGGTGCTCGATAATGGGCTCTACCGTAAGCCTGAAGTTGTTGAGGATCCTATCCTCCAGATCCTTCTTCTCTTCCTGAAGCTGGGTTAGGAGCGCCTTCATTGCGTCATTCAGCCTTCGGACGCTCCTAGCGCTTCGAGCGGATTCTGCTCTCGCGGCTTCCACTTCTTTCTTTCCCAGAGCTAACTTCTTTTGCAGGAGCTTCAATTGCGCGTTCAGCTTTTCCGAGGCGGCGCCACGCTGCGTTTCCTCCTTTTTCCGTTCGGTGACGTCCGTGACGGTCAGCATCACGAGCGGATTACCGGCCACGCCTTTGTCCAGCACTGTCCCGTTTACGAGAAGGGTTACGCTTTTCCCCTTTTTCCCCGGCATGACGACTGCATGACCTGTGAACGATTCCCCTGCGCGAACCCGCTTCCACGCGAGGGGTTTGCGAGCTTTCCACTTATCCGGTATCAGGCTCTTCCAAGCAGCGCCGGGCAGCGAGCGGTTCCGTGGGTAACCGAGGAGTTCCTTGAACTTGGCGTTGGCCAGCGTGAATTTGCCTCGGATATCGAATACGCACATCCCAGTGGCCTGATTGTCGAAAAGCTTCCGATAGATCTGTTCATCCAGCTCGTTTGCCATGCCTCTTTTTACCACGTTTCCACCCCTATCCATGTTGAATTAAGATCATTGACGAGGCCACGCACGTGGTCACATACGCGCCGCAAGTCGGAAGATCGCTCCACGTCCAATGAATGCTTCATGTCCGCATCAACGCGATCAATGCTTGCCCGGCCTCCACAGACGCGCGCCGCGCGTTACACTTCGGTCTGCGCCTCGATCGGGTTGCCCCTCCTACGTGTGATTTGGGGAGAGCACGCACTGAACGGCAAGTATACTACCACACGACCGCCCTGAACACAAGCGTTGCTGCGCCCTTAGTTGCAGGCGCCGCCCGCGACAGTGCTCACACAATACTTCACGTGCATGTGGTCGAAGACGCCCGGGACCCAGTTGATTACCGGTGGAAAGGCGTTCCTGCTCATGGGAGATTCACGCCGGCCGGCCTTGACGGTATAAGTCGATCCAGGAGACTTTCTTCGCAAAGAAGCAGTCCATGTATGCGCGGATCATACACCCCGCGCGAACCGGCGATGTGAGCTTATTGAAGACCCTGCATCAGGCGGGCGGCGACGTGGTGGCTTCTTTCAAAGGAATAGAGGCGTCCGTGACCGCTTCCTCGGACGCAGCGGCTTGCTAAAGCGCTCACCGATCGGCGCTACACGAACTTCCCCGGATTGAGGATCCCGAGCGGATCGAAGTAATCTTTGACTCCCTTCATGAGCTTCATGGCCACCGCGTCGAATTCCAAGGGCATGAAGCGTGACTTGGACAAACCGATGCCGTGCTCGCCGGAGAGTGTCCCGCCCAGCGCGAGCGCTTCCTTGACCATATCATCGAACGCGGCTTCCACACGGGCATGTTCGTCCGGGTCCCGTTTGTCGAACATGACGCATGGATGCAGGTTACCGTCTCCCGCGTGCGCCAGGACCCCGACCGGCAGGCGATACCGTTCACACGCCTCAACAACTTTCTTTATCATGGCGGTGAGACTAGCCACGGGCACGGTCACGTCTTCGGTCACTTTGTTGGGCCTCATCCGCACGAGCGCCGGGCCGGCGGCTCGTCGAATGGTCCACAGTCTTTCCGCTTCCGCCGCGTTGTTCGCTACCACAATGTTACGGGCCTTCTTGGAGCGGACGATCTCGTCGATTTGCTTCACTTCCGCATCGAGCGTCGCATCGTGACCATCGACCTGGATGAGCAGCAATCCCTCTATGTCCGTGGGCAGGCCCAGCCCAAAGTGGGTCTCCACAGCCTGGACCGCGAACTGATTCATGAGTTCCAGGGCCGCTGGAATAATGCCCGAGGCCATAACGGCCGAAACCGCGTCCGAACAGTCCTCCAGCCGATTGAAGTCCACTCGGAGAGTCCGGCTCGCACGCGGTTTGGGAATCAGACGCACAATGATCTCGGTGATTATCCCCAGGGTCCCCTCGGAACCGCAGAAGAGCGCGGTAAAGTTGTACCCGCTCGAGTTCTTCAGGGTTCGGCTTCCCGTATGAAGCACGTCACCATTGGCGAGCACCACGGTGAGGCCCAGTAGGTAATCTTTCGTTACCCCGTACTTGAGGGTGCGCGGTCCCCCCGCGTTGGTCGCTACATTCCCGCCGATGGTGGCCACAGCCCAGGAGGCTGGGTCAGGAGGATACATCATACCCAGTTTTTCCGCTTCTTTTTGCAGGTCGAGGTTGATGACCCCGGGCTGCACAATGGCGATCAGGTTGCCCGGATCCACTGAGACGATCTTATCCATGGTGGTCATGCACAGGACGATCCCACCTCGGACCGGAATCGTCTCACCGGCCAAATTCGTTCCCGCTCCACGGGGCGTCACAGGGATCTTCTGGCGATGAGCCACCTTCATGATCGCGGACACCTCTTCGGTCGTAACCGGAAAGAGCACCGCTTCCGGCAAATGCTCTTCCGTGTACGCATCGTAGGAGTACGCCACCAGGGCTTCCGGGGAGTCCGTGAGCCGGTTCTTTCCCACGATCTTCTCCAGCTCCCGTTTGATTGCCGGGTCCATGCCGTTGTCCCTATATTCGTCGGTTGAACTTGCCGCGGCTCCCGAACCGAGCCACATCATGAGGAAGAACTCCCCCGAGTTAACCGCTGACCTCCACGATCCGGCTCTTCTTCCTGAGGCAGGCCGACCTCAGATGTTCCAAATTCTCCGCAGGAAACGGCTCGGTCTCGATCATGGCGGTCTTCTCGGCGACTTCCACCAGGTTACGCCCCGCGGCTGTCCTGACGATCAAGGTGTTCCATTTGGGGCGCCCCTCAAACATGCCGAGAGAGAGGTCCGCGAATTCACTTACCATGTCGGAACACGAACCGCACGAGCGTTGGATAATCGGCCTCAATTCGTCCAGACTTACTGTTTCTACGCCCTGGTCGGTTTCGATCTCAAGGACATTCGCGGGCGGCGGAGGTATGTCAAACCTGCGAATCGTTCTTCCTTGCGTGCGATTGCGCAGCGCGGCCAAGAACTCGCGACAATCGAACGCCCAGTTGCAGAACAGTCCCACCACCAGCGTGATCCTATCCTGAATCCCTTCCTCCTTAAGGTCGTACATCGCCATCTTCCGGGCCGACCTCACCTGACAGGGCAATCCTACGACGCCTATCTTTTTGAATCCACGGTCGAGCGCGGCGCGGAGCCCTTCCAGCGAATGCGCGCCCACGAACTTCGACCCCGAGCACTGTTGGATCTGCTCCTCGTTGACAGCCACGACGCCGTGAGGAAGGCCATCCTCTCCCGCGGACGCGGTGAGCACGGCGGAATCAATGGCGCCTTGCCGTAGCGCGGCTAGTAAGAGAGTGGTGACCGTTCCCCCCCCTTGTCCCTTGCTCAGAACTTCAGGGAGAGCCGATCGTGAAGCCTTCACCTCCAAGAACGCGCCGAGGCCGTTCCGATCGTGAGGCTCGCCAAAGATGCGGCGACTGACGGCATCCTCGTCAAAAAAAGTCATGGGGCAATACGCGTGGCATCTCCCCTGCTCGACCGTACAACTATCCAGCCGCACCGTCTTGCCGCGAAATTTTGCGAGATACGGACACCTGCCCACGCATGAGCCACACGCCGCGCAGAGCCCTTCGTCCAGCACACGTGATGCGAGCTCACTCAAGCCAAGAACCATGGTCATAGTCACCCCTCGCGCGATTCACATCCTGTTCCGAAATCTATCGCCACGCAGTAAGACCGGGCCCGGAACAGGGCCCGCAGTCCGCTTCGGATCCCGTTCTCATGCCGACCCTGTAGATTCCGCCTGGGAAAAGACCGCCATTCCCCTTTCGGCATGGTCACTTTCTCCAGATGCGCTACTGTGACGGAAACCACACGAGAAATCAATGGGAACGAGCAAGGTTATGAGAGCCCATCTATCCTAACGAACGTATTTGTGATTTGAGTGAAGCTCTTGGCGCGGGGCTGTCTTTGAAGTGGGCCGGCTGCGTAGCCTGTAGGACAAGGCGCGCTCTTCGACTTTCGCACAGAGACCGAAAGGGATGAGAAAGAGCTTGATACGGCTATTAGCAGTACTATATAGTTATTCGTTGCGGTGATTAGAACTAAGCAACGTGGCTGACCGCGCGTAGCCCGCCCAGGTCCGAGACTACCGGGAGCGCGCCAATCGATCCATCCAAGGAGGATTTTCCCATGTCGTTCAGCAAACCCAATCGTAGTTCCGCCACGAGGACCAAGAACCGCGTGGAACCCGCTCCGATTTCAGGCATGTGCGTCACCTGTCTCGATGGGTGCCCCGGGCCGTGCGAAATCGGGCAGTCCGCGATAAAGGGCCGTGAGGTCATTTATCCCCAACCCTATGGAAAGATAACGGCCGGCGCGGACAAGGACTACCCTGTCGACTACTCTCATTTCAACATTCAGGGCACGTGCGTGGGCGCAGTCGGCGTGCCCGCGGACTCGGACAAAGCCCTGTTCCCTCTGGTAGACACTACCACCGAGCTGGGCTCGGACAAAAGCATAAAGCTCTCGTTTCCCGTTTTTACCGGCGCGGTGGGTTCCACCTTTATCGCGCGGTCGAACTGGGAAGAGATGGCTGTCGGCGCCGCAATATCCGGGATCTTGGTTATCGCGGGCGAGAACATCTGCGGCATGGACCGGGACGCGGAATTCAAGAACGGTCGGGTCGTGCGATCTCCGGAGATGGAGCGTCGCGTGAACACCTTTAAGAAGTGGTTCGACGGCACAGGCGGCATCGTGGTTCAGGCGAATGTGGAAGACACCTATCTGGGCGTCCCGGAATACGTGATTCAAAAGCTCGGAGTGGAAATCTTCGAACTCAAGTGGGGTCAAGGCGCGAAAGACATCGGCGGTGAAGTCAAGTTGGGGAGCATTGAGCGCGCAATGCAGCTCAAGGAACGCGGCTACCTGGTGCTTCCCGATCCGACGACGGATTCTGCGCAGGCGGCGTTCAAAGCCGGTGGGATCAAAGAGTTTGAGCGCCACTCACGATTAGGCATGGTTGATGAGCAAGGCTTCTATCAGTCTGTCGAGCATCTCCGGAAACTCGGAGCGAAGTACGTTACCCTCAAGACGGGCGCATACAGGCCCGCGGATCTGGCCCGCGCCATCAAATTTTCCTCGAATGCGAAGATCGACTTGCTCACCATCGACGGCGCCGGCGGCGGAACCGGAATGAGTCCATGGCGAATGATGAATGAGTGGGGGATCCCCACCGTATACCTTGAATGCCTTGCGTACGAGATGTGCGAGCGTCTTCGGCTCCAGGGAGCATATGTCCCGCCGCTGGCAATAGCTGGCGGATTATCCCTGGAGGATCATCTCTTCAAGGCCATTGCTCTGGGCGCTCCTTATGTGAAGGCGATCTGTCTTGGGCGCGCTCTCATGGCCGCGGCCATGGTCGGAAAGACTCAGGGAAATAAGGTTCGTGAAAGCGTGGGGAAAGAAGGCGTAGAGAGCGAGGTGTCCAAAGGTCTGGAGGGCGAGTTGATAGCCACGTTCGCGGTGGGCGCGGAGCTCAAGGAGCGATTTGGAAACCGATTTCGCGAAATTCCGCCCGGAGCGATAGGCATCTACTCATACGTCAGCCGACTCAAACAAGGCTTGCAGCAGCTCATGGCCGGCGCTCGCAAGTTCGCGGTGCAATACATCGATCGGAACGATTTGGTTTCGCTTACCAGGGAAGCGGCCTCCATTTCGGGCATTCCTTACGTGATGGAGTCTGACATGGAAGAGATCAACAGCATCCTGGGTGACGTTCCGACCGTGATGAAGAAAGCAGTTCCCTGACGCGCACGGAAGGACGCGTTCTTGAGGTCGATGATGGGGTGACCGGCGCGTTTCAGCCGAGTCACCCAGTCTCTCCGAGGGAGGCCCAGACAGAAAACGCGGCCCCCTTTCCGCCGCGCTTCCATGGATTACCGTGTGGGTGAAGTCCAGGGCGGATCACGGGCGGGGTAAGGGACTTAGGGTGTTCATATAGACGGGATTTAGCGGAGGTGGTCATGCACGAACAGATGGTGGAAGATCATCTGCGGGATTTCATGGAAAGCTTTGAACAACAGGCGCGTCGTTATCTCGCTTTGTGCAGCTCTCCCGCTGAAAGATTGCTTTTGCTCGAATTCATGAAACTCCCAGGGGCCCAGATAACCTGGCAAAATATGGATCCAAACCTGGGCAAGCTTCCGGGCCCCGGGGCCAATGCATGCGCGCGGCCTCTTCATGTGTCAAGAAAATCACTCGCGCAGGATCTGACACAGCCCATCGGGCTGGTTTGGCTCGAGTGGTGGGCTCACGCAAAAGTGTTCGGGCAAGAGGCAGGCCAATCCTGTCGATTAATTCCACAGTATCCATTGGTAGACGAGGAGTCGGGAGCGGAAGTCGGCGCGGTGGATTTTGCGCTTTTCTGGCCGCGGGCCTACGGGGGTGGACACCATAAGATCGCCATAGAATGCAATTGCGGCGACGTCGAGGATACGAGAACCCCGGAAGACGAGAAGGCCAAGCTACTTCGTAAGCAGGGCTGGATTGTAATTGCTCTTCCGGAATCTGACATCCGCACCGGCCTGCACGAAATCGTGGAGCGGATCCGCAGCGTAGCCCTGGAAGAGAACGTCCGAGGCATGAGGGAGCGCAGAAGCGGCCATTGAAGAACCTGTTGTGAGGGCATAGAGACCGAGAGTGCGATGCGCTTGCCTCCCGAGATGCGGAAGCGCCGCGTCTTATCCAGGCTTGCATAATTGAATTACCCGTACTCAGTCATGATTGCGGTACACGTCACCTCTCCGAGAAGCACCCAACCATTCGAGAACCTTACCCGTTATTCCCGCGTAAGTGGCTATCCAGGTATTTAGTAGCTTCGCTGATCATTCGAGTAAAGGCCGATTGCGGCAATGCCATTGACCGGACTGGCAAGAGCGAGTTAACCTCCAGCGCGAGCACAAGAAATCCTGGGGCATTAAAAGGTCGCCCCCGCGAAAATATCCGAAGCTTTGCAGCGAGCGATAGCGGATCGAGAGCCATTGCGGCTGTGAGGGCCATATATCCATGCTTTTCAGTCCGTTGACCATTGGTGGTGTTGAGATCAAGAATCGGTTCGTTGCGTCAGCCTGCGAGGACAACCTGGCCACCGAAGACGCATTGCTCACCGATGCGATCGTGCGCAAGTACCACAGACTGGCCAAGGGACAGGTCGGTTTAATCATATCGAGCCATCTCTCTGTCCATCCTTGGGGACGAACGAGGAAGTATCAGTTGGGGATTTGGAGCGATTCCATGATCCCAGGGCAGCGCAAGATCGTTGAGTCTGTCCACAAGGAATCGGGCAAGATCGTGTTCCAATTGGGTCATGCCGGCTTGAGTGCGTCGCGGGATGTGATAGGCAGATCACCGATGGGGCCATCGACAGACGAGAGCCCGATGGGAGACGACTCTATCGCCGAAGTAATAAACGCTTTTGGTAAAGCCGCGGAGCGTGCGGTTGAAGCAGGAGCGGACGGCATTCAGCTTCACGCGGCGCACGGATATCTGATCAACGAATTCCTTTCACCCTTTTTCAATCACCGCGATGATGCCTGGGGCGGTTCGGAAGAAAACCGATTTCGCCTCTTGAGAGAGATCATGGCGGCAGTCAAGAAGGCGCTGCCGGAGAGAATGGCGCTGTTGGTTAAGCTCAACGCCCATGATTTCACTAAGCAAGAAGGCATCACACCTGGTCTGGCCGTGAATTATGCGAAACGTTTGGCAGAGCTGGAGATAGACGGATTGGAAGTGAGCTGTGGGACTTCCTCCCTTTCTCCCTGGAAGATGTGCCGGGGCGATATCCCTGTGCAGGAGATAATGAAGCATGTCCCCGAGTCACGGAAACTCAAGGTGCAACAATTGCTTGAAAAGATGAGAGAAAATTGCACACTCGAAGAAGGATATAATGTGGAAGCCGCCAGCATGATGAGACCTGTAATGGGGCGGATTCCGTTGTTCGCTGTGGGAGGATGGCGCAATCTTCCTGCAATGGAGCAGGCCATTGTTGAAGGAGGCACGGACCTCATTCCTTTATGCCGGCCTCTTATCAGGGAGCCTTCTCTCGTGAGAAGATTTGGAGAAGGGAAGACGAAATCCGCCTCCTGCACGAGTTGTAACAGGTGTCTCATTGCCGTAGGGAGCAATCTCCCTGTGCGTTGTTATTACAGAGGCTTACCCGCGTAGACGAAGCCCCGCTGGGTTTCGGCGCTTCGAAAATCCGCCTATATCCTCCTTTAGCAAAGGGGGAAGAGAGCTACATACCCCCTTTCCTAAAAGGGGGGCGCGAGGGGATTTTCCCTCAGACAATTGAAGAGATACTGTGCAAAGCATTTTCGACTATACGTGACTGCAACTCTCTGCTGTAATAGCAAGGTCCTTATGATCGGCAGAGGGTGGAAGAATCGTGATGCCGCGAGCTCCGGAACTGGATATCATCTCTGAGGTGATGGCCCTGACCAGCAGGGCGAACACCAGAAACGTCATCATGATGGCGGCGGAAGGCCGAGGGTCGCTCGACGCGGAGCTGTTCCGCGCCGCAGCGCATGAGACGGCGGACCAGTATCCCGCGGTCCAGAGCGTGCTCAATGAAAAGCGGAAAGGCGCCAGGTTCTTCCTTGTGCGAGAGCATCATCCTGAGATCCAAATTCCGGTATTCTCCGGTGAGCTGAAATCGGAAGAACCTTCAAGATCAAGCTTCGATTTGTTAGTTCAACATTTGAGACCTCGTCTGGAACGCACGTGGAACCTCATGAGGGAGCCACCGGTGGAATTCCACGTTCTAAGGAAGGGAAAGGGCGCAATAGCGGCGGTTCTGTGGCACCATTCCGCGGGAGACGCGGCCATGACGCTTAGAGTATTCGGATCGACTCTGGCTCGATACGACGCGATCGTTACGGGCAAACGACCCGAGTGGATGGACAGCCCTTATTCCTTCAGCACAGGGAAGAAGCAGGCCTCAGTAGCGGTAAAGGCAGGGTGGACGGCGTTTTTTTCACAGTTGAAGCGAGACCTGGCTCACCGCAAAGTCAAGCCTGCACGACTCTACGGGCATGGCAAGAAGAACGATCTGACCGAATGGCATATGAAGCACGTTTTCTCCCCTGAGGAGACCGAACTAATACTCCACGGCTTCCACGGGCAAGGAGTCCACGTGGTCGATCACCTGGTGGCTTGCGCAAATATGGCGATGGCCAACTGGAATCAAATTCACGGCCGGGAGACAGGGCTGATAAGCAGCGTAATTACGGTTAACATGAGGGAGCGGTTTGGAGGCGCTGAAGAGAAAAATTACAGCTCCACCATTTTCGTCCGATCTACCCCTGAAACAAGAGTCGATTACGCGACCCTTGCTCGATCAGTGGCTGAAGCGCGAGTGCGGCAGTTTGAAGCCCAGGTGGATCTCCATGTTCGCAAGTCACTGGAACGAGGCGCCCGTTTTTTCCGCATGCTCCCATTTCGTATGAGGAGACGCGTTGCGAGTTTCTTCATGGATCAACAGCGGTATTCCATTGCAGTGGCATTTCTTGGGCTCGTGTGGCCACAGTATGAGAATGGACGCCCAACCGGCGATTCCGCGCTGGCAAAGATCGGTGACCTGGATCTGTTTGAAACTCACGGCACCGGGTACAAGCTGGCAGGAAACGTGGATGTGAATCTTGCCGCGTACATATATCAGCGCCGCCTCAACCTTGTGCTCACGTCGTCTGCGGACATACTTACGAGCGAGGAATGCGCGGACTTCCTCAATCTCCTCGTCCAAACCATGCTCGCGATGATTTCTTCCCCAAAACAGCCATAGCATTCCGCTTTGCATTCCGACGGCGCAACGCGCAAAACGCAAGACGCGGATAGATGGCTGTCAATCGGCGCACCGCCCCTGGGTTGTCATAGACCCTCACCGCTTGACATGGCGCTGCCGGAGCGATATCCACTGCGTTCCACATAGAAAGCACGTTTATCGAGGAGAAATATACTGAAGTAATTGCAACACGGAATCAGAAGTACTCGGACGCGCTGAAACAATTACAAGCGGCTGAATTGAACCACAAGACGCGAATTGCCCAGCGTATGAAAGGACACAAGAGTTATAGGCCAAAGCCAAACGCGCCATAAGGCTCGTGTCTTCCTGCATGAGGGGCCGGCGTCGAATAGAATGCGGAACCGCGGGAAAGCTCTGTGAGGTGGTAAGTAGACATCCGGGAAAAATCGGCCTCGGCCCAAGAGGGTGACCTGGGTAACCACACCATTTAATGGGGTATGGGCCCGTAGGGCCCTCCGGTATTCTCAGTTCCGTGGAGTTGAGGGCGTGGCCTTCCGGCGCAATGTCACTATCGTCGCACCGCAGTGGGTAGAGTTTTTTGAAGTCTCATAGAGATCGCGGACAAAAAGGAAAAACCGAATAGCATACTAAAGCCCTTTTGGGGTCACTTCGGGTGATTGACCGATTTATTGCTCAGAGTCCCTTGATGACAGAAGTTGCAATCCATCTTGGTTCTGGAACAATCTGCCTCCTTGCCGCTTGAGTGGCACTGTGCGCAGCCTTGTTGGGCTTGTGAGAGGGTTACTTGAGGGGGTTCCCCTCGAATCACGGCGTTCAGTATCTCCACGGCCCTGTGGGTCACGTCCGCAGCAACCCTGGAGCAACGCTCTCTGCACTCCTTGCTGCTCACCTTATGACCGGTTTCATAGCTCCAGCAGCTAAGCGAGGCGTGACACAACACCGATTTGGTCACAGTGCGTTTCAAATCCATAGTAACGACAGGCTCCTCAGGAACGAATTGCGGTAATTCCTCCTTTTCGTACCAACTGAAAAGGCTGTCAATCAAGGGCTGTTGTTGTTTCTTACCATAGAAAAGCCCGTAGGCGGCAGCCGCGCAGTTCAAAGCGCCGCACACTGTCCCCCAACTGGCTATCCCTCCCGCCGCATAAGACATCATCCATAAAGGAAAAGTGTCGTAGGGAGCGCCATACTTGATTCCCATCATCCCGATCATACCCTTGAACACAGCAAACCCGCAGCCCCCGTTCTCCTCCCAGTATCCCTGGTATGCAACCCTGGCGCATTCCAAAGGGTCCAGCCTTCTTGGCGGCCAGAAATGAGGGGCCGAGCTACTTGCATTTCCTTTGGCGCTCAATAGAATGGCGTTGGCCGCGCCTCCGACAACCAATCCGCTGAAGCCTGCAAGCATTTCCCTTCTGGAAATCATGGCCCTCCCTTTCTTTACAGCCCGAGTCGCTAGGCCCCCCCTCTTGGGCTTGGTCGGCCTCATGACGGGTCGGGTGATGGCGTTCCGCGTCGCTCCCAGGGCGCTCGATGTCACCCATTCCGCGGTTCAGTCAGATTGTTCCACCGTCGTATAGCCTGAATGATGTCGTTCTATTGCCGCTCTTCTTGGTCGTTGCGCTTCCGATTGAGCCGTAGATGATTGTTGGCTCCTAGAATGGTTCATGCCTTGGCGTGGATGAAACGTCGTGGAGAGAAGGTCGTCCTCAACGTACATGAAAGAGGCATTTTCCCCTTAACAACTGTACTTTAGTCTTGTCTCGTTGGTCAAGCGCGTTTTCTCGCTGTTGTCCAATTTATCGTTTTCTTTTCGCCGACGGTAAGCATTCAGTATGATTTGGACTGAGATTAGGCGGCCAATCAGGGCAACGAATACAGGGGATGAGAGCGGAACGGCTGGGGCCCCTCCCTCCTCCCAAGATGGGCGGGGAAGCCTGGGGTCTCGCCGCAAAATCACGACCGGTGGGGCTCGGCGCATTGTCGGCAAGTCTTGTGAAGATCTTCGTTTGTACGGCGGTGGGAATGGTGGCCTCGATTACGTCCTTGGTCCAGGAATTCTACACACACTCGCATTTCATCCACCCTTTCGCAGCTTGCTTCAGCCAAAGGCACCGCAGAGACAACGGATCGGACTTGACTGTAGGGGCGTGTTTCATCACGCCCTCGTATGGGCGTAATGAATTGCTCCTCTACGATTTCTCGTCGATCCTTATTGACGGGACATGCCCGCCAGGTCCATTTTCAAGGCGTGGTTGTATAGTCGGCTCAGGCGACTAAGGCGTTTCACCATGATTGATTGCTGAAGAGTGGCCCTTCACTTGCCTCTGAAGATACCGAACCATGTCTGATCGAGGGACAATAGCGAATATCATCATTGACCGGGGGGCGTGCGGTGACGTACGCTCAGGAACAGAAAGGGAAGAGTCTTTTTCTTCGTATGAGTTGAGAGATCTCTTGGTGACCTAAGGGAAGCGTCCACGCGTTCGCGGCGCTTTGCATCTTCATCGATCACACACCGGGCAGGCGTCACCATGACCGACCAGACTACAGAGCAGCTCATCAAGCAGTTGACCGGGATGAGGCGCCGGGTGGCCGATTTGGAGGAGGCGCTCCAGAAGGTCATACAGGGTTGCACCAGCGCACTCGGATGGCTGGAACGGGAAACCTCCGCCGGAAAGGTGTTGGATTTCCAGCGGTGGTCCGAGCGGGCCGTGCAGCTCAGGGCGCTCAGCGTTGGAGACATTTCCCAATTGTCCCAGGAGAATGCCGCGCGACTGATCCGGGAGCTGCAAGTTGCCCAGATCGAAGCCAAGATGCGGAACGACGAACTCAAGCGGGTCCAGGAACAGCTCGAACAATCAAGGGACAGGTATTCCGGACTGTATGATTCCGCTCCGGTAGGCTATTTCACGGTCAACGCGGAATCAAGGATTCTGGAGGCGAACACAACGGCAGGTCATCTACTGGGACGATCACGAGAAGGCCTTATAGGCACGCTGTTCTCCTGTTGTGTCTCCAAGCGCTCGTATAATGCCTACTACGAGCATATAGAGCGAGTATTCGCCACACGGACGAAGCAGACCTGCGAAATGCAATTGGAGCGAGCCGACGACTCTTTCCCCGCGAGGCTCGACAGCGTGGCGGTAAGGGATGCCAACGGATATTTCACCCGTTGTCGCATCGTCGTGGACGACATCACCGACCTCAAGCGCGCGGAAGAAGCGCTCCGTGAGTCGGAAGAACTGCACCGTATTACCCTGTCCAGCATATCCGATACGGTTGTGATCACCGACGACAACGATGCGTTCACGTACATATGTCCCAATGTTCATGTGATCTTCGGCTATTCCAAGGAAGAGGTGGGATCGTTCGGCACGGTGAGCCGGCTCCTCGGCCCTGATTTGTTCGATCGCTCCGAATTCAGCCGCCGGGAGGAAATCCCGAACATTGAGCGCACTATCACGGACAAGGCCGGCGCCGAGCACGTGTTGTTGATCAATGTGAAACGGGTATCCATCAAGGGCGGGACCACGCTGTTCAGGCGCCGGGACATCACGGATTTGAGAAGGGCGGAAGAAGGATTTCACGCATCGGGTTGAGTCTGACACAGGATTGAGCGCACGGAAGCAGGCGTTTTTCTTGTACCAATGCGCGATCAAACAAGTTACCGGTGGGCGGCGAACCGGGGATCTCCTTCTCTTCGGACGACGCAAGGCCGTCGGACCTTCGTTTAGGAGATCCCAGGCCGCCGCAATGACCATTTCAGTCATCTAACAGCGCATTGGCATTACATGCAACTCATTATCGCTGCCAATGCGGTCTGCACGGAGGATTGTCACAAATCCGGCGTAACGCTTTTGGCGAGAAAAAAATATCCGCCTCGTCGCATCAGGCTAGCCAGGCGGCATCACGGAGTTCCTTCTGGTGGGCCGTCAGGGGATCGAACCCCGAACCTACTGATTAAGAGTCAGTTGCTCTACCAATTGAGCTAACGGCCCGGTCAAGACGGCACTTTAACCTCACCACTGCGGGGTTGTCAAGGCCCCACCTCTTGAAGTGTAGCCGCTAGGCCGGTATGATAATTGCGCACGCAACACGGGCGAGGAGACCTGCCGTGGACTCGGAGCGTAAGAAGATCAGAGTTAATGCAGCAGCGTTCCTCAAGGATTTTGAGAGTGGAACACCCGAAGAGGAGCTCAAGGCAACGTACGGCCTGGATCATTCCCGGCTCGTCCGCGTCGTGGGCCTGCTCAGGCAGGATGGCAAGCTCACCGCGGAGACGATCGCTCGACGGAAAGAGAACGTCAGGGTTCGTTTCGGAGAGCAGAAGACGGACGCGTCACCGGCCGATACGAAGGTCGCGGTAGACCTTGACACGGGTCTGGTTCTTCATTGCCCGTCGTGTGGCGCCACGGTGAAGCGTGGGTTTGAACGTTGCGAATACTGCCGAGCCCACCTGGATTTTTCACTCAAAGGCAAGACCTCGCACTGTCCACACTGCTACCAGAGGATCCCGGCGGAGAGCAGGTTCTGCGCGGTGTGTGCGCGGCCCATCCAGCCTCCGCAGGCAGAAGGAGCGGCTCTGGCAAGCCATCGGTGCCCCCGCTGCGATTTGCCCATGCGCGAGAAGAACATCGGGGACTTTAAGGTGGTCGCGTGCGGTTCGTGCGGCGGCCTTTTCATCCCCCACCAGACCTTCGAGATGATGCAGGACGCGTCCACGAGGGTAGTTGAGGCCCTCGGCGGATCGAAGCAAAGCGAAAGCGTCCTGGAGGCAAAGGTCCAGTACCTGCGTTGCCCGGTCTGCCGGACCATCATGAATCGCAAGAACTTCGTTCGCGTGTCCGGCGTGATCGTTGATGTGTGTCGGCCTCATGGCATCTGGTTCGATGCCGGCGAGATGGAGAAGATCATGGACTTCATGGCGCGGGGCGGCCTGCGAAAAGCGCGGGAAGCTGAGAGGGAAATCGAAAAGGACGAGGAACTCCAACAGAAGCTCCGGCGAGAGAGGATGAGATACGAATCAGGAGGCGGCTTGCTGCTCTCTGATGACGCAGGCTCGACCAACGTGGCCGTAGACCTTGCCGACTTGATAACCGGTATCGCGAATCTGTTCAGGAAATAGGAACCTAGAGTGGAACCGCATGAATGAGAGATCAATTGTTGCAGTGAGAGAAACAAGGCCCGAAACGGTCCTGGACGACATCAGGGCCGCGATGAGCGACGCTCGATTCACGGAATTCCTCGATCCGTCGGCCACCGTCATACTCAAGGACAATATCTCGTGGCATTTCCCGTTCCTTGGGGCCAACACCACCCCGTGGCAGCTCGAAGGGGTCATACTCGCGTTGAAAGACGCGGGTTATCATGACGTGGTTTGTGTCCAGAACGAGACAGTGGTTACCAATGCGCACAAAGGGGAGCGCCTCAATAAGTATGTTGCGGTCTTTGAAAAATACAAGATCCCGGTGCTGTACAATTTCAAGCCATCCGACATCCGCTGGATTCCCTTTACCCCGCGGGCCGAAATGCGCGCGCTGCATAAGGTTTTCCCGGGCGGGATGAAGATCCCGGAGTACTTCATCGGCAAGAATGTGGTGCATCTGCCCACGGTAAAATGCCATATCTACACGGGCACGACCGGCTCCATGAAGAACGCGTTCGGCGGGCTGCTTACTTCCCGCAGGCATTACACACACTCCACGATCCACGAGACCTTGAACGATCTGCTGGACATACAGAAAGAGATTCATGCGGGAATTTTCACGGTGATGGACGGGACGGTCTGCGGGAACGGCCCGGGGCCGCGAACCATGATTCCGGTCGAGAAGGACGTGATCCTCGCTTCCGGAGATAGCGCGGCCATTGATGCGGTAGCAGCCAATATGATGGGATTCGATCCCCTGAGCATCAAGTACATCCGCATTGCCCACGAATCCGGCCTGGGCAAGGGCCGCATGGAAGAGATCGAGGTGAAAGGAAAAGACATCTCCCACGAAAACTGGGGGTTCAGCGTGGGAAACAATACGGCTTCGGCAGTGGGCAAGTTCATCTGGTTCGGGCCGCTCAGGCCCTTGGAGAAACTTTTCTTCCGCACCCCCCTGGTTTACGTCTTTGTCTTCGCGTCCTTTTTCTACCACGACTTCGTGTACTGGCCCCTCAAGGCAAAACCTCAGATAGAAGCTTTCAAGAAGACCAGCAAGTGGGGAAGGCTCTTCGATCAGTACCCTGACTGACGATTCACGCGGCTGGATCAGATGCCTTTGAACAACCGCTTCTTGAGGTGCTCATTGAGCTCGCGCCTGACCTGATTGCGCACCGCGCGCACGTCCCTGCGCCACTGTTCAATCTTCCCCAGGGCTTCTTCCTCCCAAGGGAGGCGCTCCTCAGGCGCCTTTGCAAGGATATCGCGCTCCAGCTCTCTTGGAACCGGCGGCTCCAGGAGCCTTTGGTATCGAGTTCTGATGCGTCTGAGGGTATGGAGGAGCTTGATCAGATCTTCGCGGGAGAGGGGTTTGGGTTTGCGAGAGGCCGAGTGCTTGTCAATGAGGTGGAGATCCTCAATGGGAGTCCCCTCTTTGAGCGCTCGATTGACCAGTCTCTTCAAGTACTTGTAGTTGTTTGAGAAATCTCCGGGAGGTTCGGAAACCGGTTTGGCCGGATCGGAATACGGAAATAACATACCATACCTCCTGAACAAAATGTGCAACAGGAGAGGGGTCCGACACGCCCGCTCCCCGAAAACACGGGCGAGATACCACGGCCCTTCCGGGGAGTCAAGAAAAAGGTTGATGATTTTTATCTATCATATTGACGAAAGGAATGAATACGCGCATGACATGTATGTGGAATTATCCCAAGGGGATAGCGTGTATCGCGCGGTGGTTTTTCCCCAATCCGGAACCTTCGCGCGTCTCTTTCCACTTAAGAAATTTACGTATGCGCTCCTCAAATTACTCACGAGCCCGGGACCGACCGCGCGCCGCCGCCGCGTACAGCGGGCGGCCTTGGGAAGAAAGCTTGCGTTCGGCTGAGAAGATGGCAATCTAGTCGGCAGGGGGGCGCGGGAGAATTCTCGAACCCCGGTTGAATCGGCGGGACTCCTCGCGGGGATACGAGGGCTAACGCAAGGAAATCAAGTGGGAAGCAAAGAAATCATCATAAGAGGCGCCAGAGAGCACAACCTCAAGGACATCAACCTCAACATACCTCGTGATAAGTTGGCGGTGATCACGGGCCTCTCCGGATCGGGAAAGTCGAGCCTTGCGTTCGACACTATTTACGCGGAGGGGCAGCGTCGGTATGTGGAGTCGCTCTCCGCATACGCTCGGCAGTTCCTGGAGATGATGGAAAAGCCGGATGTGGACCTGATCGAAGGACTTTCGCCGGCCATCAGCATCGAGCAGAAGACCACCTCAAAGAACCCTCGTTCCACCGTCGGGACCGTCACGGAAATTTACGATTATCTGCGGCTCCTGTACGCGCGGGTCGGCATTCCCCATTGCTGGGAATGCGGCAAACCGATCAGCTCCATGACTATCCAGCAGATGGTTGACCAGGTGATGGAGCTTCCTGAAGGCACGCGCATTGTGCTCATGGCGCCCATCGTGATGGGGCGTAAGGGTGAGTATCAGAAAGAGCTTCATCGCCTGGCCAGAGACGGATTTGTCCGGGTGAAGATCGACGGCGAGATGCGGGATCTATCCGAAGAGATCCCCTTGGACAAGAACAAGAAGCACACTATCCAGGTTGTGGTTGACAGGCTTGTGGTGAAATCCGGCCTAGAGAAGCGGCTCGCGGATTCCATGGAAACAGCGGTGCGTATGGGGGACGGAACTGCGATGGCGGAAGTTCAGGATGGTCAGGTCCTCCTATTCAGCGAAAAGTTTGCATGTCCGGAGCATGGCATATCGTTCGGCGAAATTGCGCCGCGGCTCTTCTCGTTCAACAACCCGTTCGGAGCGTGCGAGACCTGCGGGGGCCTTGGGGCCCAGGTGCGCTTCGATCCCGATCTGATAGTGCCTAACCCGGATCTGTCAATAAGCGAAGGAGCGCTCGCTCCCTGGGGCAACCGCAATTCCGTCTTTCTGGACCAGATGATTGATGCCCTCACGAATCATTATGGGTTTGACGTGGACACTCCTTTTCGGGACCTGCCCGAGCGGGTTCAGCAGGCCCTCCTGTACGGTTCCGGTTCTGAGGAGGTTCATTTCTATTTTGAACGGCACGGCAGAAGGCACTATTTTCGCAAGCCTTTTGAAGGGATCATTCCCAATCTGGAAAGACGGTATCGGAACCCCGAGCAAGAAGAGGTCAACGACGAGCTGGGACGTTTCATGAGCGCAATCCCGTGCCCCTCTTGCGGCGGAGCGCGGCTCAAACGTGAGGCTCGTCACGTGCTGGTGGGGGACCTGCCGATCCACGAACTGACGGCGATGTCGGTGCGGGACGCGTCTCGATTCATGCAAGAGCTTCGCTTGGACGAGCGAAGGCTGGAGATCGGCCGCCGGGTGATCAAGGAGATCGGCGACCGTCTCGGTTTCTTGGAAAAAGTGGGCTTGGACTACCTCACCCTTGACCGGGCCTCCGCCACCCTCTCCGGCGGTGAGTCCCAGCGGATACGTCTCGCCACGCAGGTGGGATCTTCCCTGGTTGGCGTGCTCTATATCCTCGATGAGCCGAGCATCGGACTGCATCAGAGAGACAATCAGAGGCTTCTGGCGACTTTGAAGGATCTCAGGGACCAAGGGAACACGGTCCTGGTGGTGGAACACGACCCGGAAACGATCCTCAGCGCGGATCACGTCATAGACATGGGACCTGGGGCCGGGCGCATGGGAGGAGAGGTCGTTTTCCAAGGCGCTCCTTCGGAATTGCTCCGATCGAAGGAATCGCTTACAGGGGCGTTCCTGTCAGGGAAAGAGCATATCCCGGCGCCTGAGAAACGCCGCAAGCCCGGTAAGAAGAAGCTTGTCATACGAGGGGCGCGAGCGAACAATCTCAAAGGAATTGATGTGGCCATTCCCCTGGGGGTATTCACCTGTGTCACAGGGGTGTCCGGATCGGGCAAGAGCAGCCTGATCGTCGATACGCTTCTGAGCGCTCTTGCTCAGCGCCTGTACGGCGGTCGAGCGAGGGCGGCGGAGTTCGACCAGATTGACGGCGTTGGATTCATCGACAAGGTCATTGACATTGACCAGAGCCCAATCGGCCGCACCCCGCGCTCCAATCCCGCGACGTACACGCAGGTCTTCACATTCATCCGAGATCTGTTTGCCGGTCTTCCTGAATCTCGAATGCGCGGATACAAGCCGGGACGATACAGCTTCAACGTGAAGGGAGGTCGATGTGAGGCATGTTCCGGCGACGGCATCATCAAGATTGAGATGCACTTCCTCCCTGACGTGTATGTAAAGTGCGATGTGTGTCACGGAAAGCGATACAACCGTGAGACGCTGGACATTCGATACAAGGGAAAGACAATAGCGGACATCCTGGACATGACCGTGAACCAGGCGGCTGAATTCATGGAAAATGTCCCTTCTGTAGCAAACAAGCTGCGGACGCTCCAACGGGTCGGTTTGGGGTACATCAAGCTGGGGCAGCCTGCAACCACTCTTTCCGGAGGCGAAGCGCAGCGGATCAAGCTTTCCCGGGAGCTTTCCAAGCGCAGCACGGGGAGGACGCTCTACATACTCGACGAGCCGACCACAGGGCTCCACTTCGCGGACATACGCCAGCTCCTGGAGGTGCTCCGGAGCCTCGTAGACCAGGGTAATACCGTGGTGGTAATCGAGCACAACCTGGATGTCATCAAGGTGGCCGATCATATTATAGACCTGGGGCCTGAAGGAGGAGACGAAGGAGGCCGAGTGATCGCCACGGGCTCGCCGGAAGAGATCGCTCAAAATCCGGGATCGTACACAGGCCTGTACTTAAAGGAAGCGCTGGGCGACGCGCGGGGCTACGCTCCATTCGCTGTGGACACTTCCGCAGCGCAGGCAATGTGGAAGACATCGCTCCAAGCTGGGGTGATCGCTCCAGCCCACCGAGGAACCTCAGACGTCACGAGCGAAGGAAAGCACGTGAAGGGAAACCCGCGGAGAGTTGCAAGAAGAACTGCTGGGGGTCGAAGACGGGCGGCTGGGAACAAATGACGTCATGGGGAATTGAAATACGCCCCACCACATATCAAAGCCTATAGACCCCAAATTCGTCGTTCTATTAGATGGCGAGATCGTTCCGAGTTCTTCTAAGATATTCGCCGGTCTGCTTGATAGGAGAATCGGCGGTTCCACATTGAGATGTTAAGGACCACTGCGTCCTGAACAAACTGGCGCTCCCACTTCTTCTTCCCTTCTTTGCGCAGCCGCAACTTAAGCCGTTCTTGCAGCCCCACGAACAGGTCGGGTCTATCTGTATGCTCATAAAGACTGAGGATTACGATGTAGACTAAGGGCTTGCGGTCGTCTGCCATCAGGTGGAGATAAGTATATGAATCACGGCACTTGGGAACGAGGGTCACGTTCACGAATTGCTTCGATTTTAGATTCTGAACAAAACTCTGGCGAGCCGTTTCAGTTGTACGAGGATCCGAAGGATCTTTGACCTCTATAAGGAGTATACGGTCCGATTCCTCCACGACGAAGTCAACGTTCTTCATAGTCTCCGGGATACCCTCTTGATCCAATCGCCAAGCCCGAAAGCACCCCGTGAAATCGAAGGCCAGCTGTCCTTCCGTGAGAGTCATTTTCACTTACCACCCAGTGCTCGTTCCAGGTCACGATCGTACAAATCGGCAAGCGTATCGACGACAAAGTTCGGATCAACGGCCGCCAAGTCATCCTCAGAATCACATACGATCTGGTCAGTCTCCGGTATCCTATATAAGGAGTAATACCGGATTTTGTCTTTGGGGGTTCTCCGAAGGTCAAGTTCTTTGAGCACGACGTAATTGTGGGTTGCGACAAATACCTGTACGCCGAGTCTCTGCCATGCCAAAAGAATATCGATTACCACACCCATGAGTTTCGGGTTCAGGTTTGATTCTGGCTCGTCCCAGAACAGGATGGTGTCCCGGTTGATCGTGCCATTGGCAATGAGCAACCAAAGCAATCCCAGTTTCCTCATGCCCTCAGCCACGAGCGTGAATTCGAGATCCCCCCATTTATGTCGCAGGAAGAACTCCTTGCCTTCCATGGTTATTTTCCCGGGTAGTTCGCGACGGATGACCTCAAGCAGTTGCTTTTCATCCTTTCCCAATCTTTGAGGTCTGTAGGAAGGTAGGATGGCGCTCGCCATGATGGTACGATAGGTCTCTTCTAATCGAATCTCTCGCTCGTCGTACAGAGAGACCAGGCCAGGGCCGATTTCTGTCATGTCTCTTGCCGGCAGATAGACCGCGTCGATTAGCATGTCGTACCATGAATCCGGCCCTGCAGGTCGCGAAATCCGCGCAAACTGCTTCTCTCTCTTGAAAGAAGCTGTTATCTGGCCACTCGTGCTCTTCAGGTGGAGCTTCGCAGTACCAGCCTTAGCGTGCACCAATCTTCCCAGTACGTCCCGATGAGGACGAAAGATTGGGACCAGTCTCGCTTCCCACGGTTCCTTCGTATTCGTTGCATCGCAAGCAGCATACATCAGCTTCAGCAGGTGCGTCTTTCCGGTGGCATTTGCACCAACGAAGACGTTCATCCCCGGAGAGAAATCCAGCTCCAACTTGGCGAACGCTGTGAAGTTACCCACGCTCAGTCGTGTCAGTTTGGTCGGCTTCATCTTCGCTCCTGCTTCATCGCCTACAATGTGGGGTTATTCGAACTTTCCATTGACGGCTTCTTATCACTTGGCAGAGCCATCGGTTACGACTAGGATCGGACCCGATGTACGACGATGAACGGCATAATTCATCACGGGCGCGCCGCTGCAAGCACAGTCGCTTTCGACAACGGCCACCTCCAAACAGATCGAAGAATAACCCGAAGTATTCATCGATGCAATACATAGACATTCTAAAGCAATTGGCATTCTGGGCCGATCCTGAAGCGGTCAAGGGCATGGCCCGTTACGGGATCGACAGCTCTTCGGCCTACGGTGTCTCGATTCCGAAGCTCCGCAGCTTGGCGAAGCCGGTCGGCAAAGACCACGAGCTTGCGCAGAAGCTCTGGGCTTAGCGTATCCATGAAGCGAGAATCTTGGCGTCCATGATTGACAAGCCCGATCACGTTTCTGAAGGTCAGATGGAACTCTGGTCGCGGGATTTTAATTCATGGGATCTGTGCGATCAGTGCTGCAACAACCTCTTCCGCAAGACCCGGTTTGCTCGAACGAAAATCATGGAATGGAGCGCACGTCCCGAAGAATTCGTGAAGAGGGCCGCATTCACTCTCATCGCCTGCCTCGCTGTGTATGACAAAACGGCCGTGGATGAGGATTTCGAGGCGCTCCTGCCGCTCATCCGGAAGGCCGCTTCAGACGAACGTAATTACGTTGCTAAGGCGGTCAATTGGGCGCTTCGACAGATCGGCAAACGGAACGCGCGGCTCAATGAGCTGGCAGTAACAGCGGCGCGTGAGCTGAGCCGGATGGAATCGAAGTCAGCACGATGGATCGCCGCGGACGCGCTGCGAGAGCTCACAAGTAAAGCTGTTCAGCAAAGGTTGGCGGCACGGAAATAAGCTACGGGCTAGTGTAGTGTCTCCATCATAGCTTTACGACTGGTTGTTCGCCTGGAGGTCATATGCCAATTGTTCCGGCGACGCGTCAGAATGTCTTTGGTGCGACGGGCATCTTGCCCGTCATTCATGGACAGGCAAGATGCCTGTCTCAGCAGAACTGCCAAGCTTTTTCGGAGACAGCTACACTAGCTGAGGGTCTTTGAGGCCCGCGTGACCATAGCTATTGCTGACGCGGCTCTTTGAACTCATCAAACATGAATCGCACTTCCAGCACCCCGTCCACGTACTTGCGGTGGATCACGTAGGGCAATCCTTCGAGCAGCTTTATGGCCGGATCGTTCCACGGCAAGATGTCCCCTTTGAAGCCGGGCACGCCCTGCTCGATCGCGGTCTCGATCAGGTACCGAAGCAAGTGGCCGCCGACTCCGCGCTTCTGGAATTCTTCGTCCACCATGATGGCGCAATCCGGGAGGGGATCTTTTGGCGTGAAGACGTAGCGCGCCTCTGCGATCATCCGGCGGTTCTCTCTCGGCCCGATAGTGGCGACGATGGACAAACCCTTGTCTGCCTCAAGATTCAAATACTTGCGGAGGTTCTGGAGGGGCATGCTGCGCTTCTGACTGAAGTATCTGAAATATTTTGAATTGTCGGAAAGATGGTAGAACAAGTCTCGGAGCATCCCTTCGTCCGTGGGTTTGATGGCTCGCATATGGAATTTCACGCCATTCTTCAAAACACGGTCCGTTCGTATCCGAGCCCGTAGCTCCGGTGAGATCGTCTTGACAAAGAATTGGTCCGAGTGGACGAACCCGAGCTGCCGGGCCTTGCTCATCAGTGATTCCCGGTGATTCGGATGGGCTACTTCGATCAGGGCCAGGGCACGCTCACGGATTGACTTGCCCCCAAGGTATGCCACGCCGTACTCGGTCACCACGTAATGCACATCCCCACGATTCATAATCACCGTGGCTTTTGGGCCGAAGTGGGGAACAATGTTAGACTTTCCCCGTGGGTCGGTGGACCTGAGGCACACAATCGATCGCCCGCCTCGAGAGAGTCCGGCGCCTCTCATGAAGTCCTGGTCTCCCCCGGAGCCTTCGAACGTGGTCCATCGAGGGCCGCCCTGCCGTATCTGACCTCTAAGGTCCACTTGAACCGCTATGTTGATCGCAACCATCTTCGGTATGCCGGCGATGGCGAGCGGGTTGAGCGCCGCGTCCGTAGGTTGAAATTCGAAAAGGGGATTAATATCCACGTAATCGTACAGACGCCTGGTCCCCATACAAAATGTGGCCACGGATTTGCCCGTGTGTATGGGCTTGGTGGCGTTGGTGACCACCCCCCCTTCGATCAGATCGATGATCGCGTCGGTAAACATCTCTGTGTGAACACCCAGATCTTTCCGGTCCATGATGAACTCGTTCAGACCGTGGGATATAGCGGCAAAACCGGCCTGGAGCACGGATCCGTCCTCTATCAGCTCACTACAGAATCGGGAGATGGCTCTGTCCATGTCGGTCAGCTTGATGTTTTCGAGTTCCGTTAGCTCTTGCTCTCCGTCCACCAGGTAGTGAATGCGATCCATCGGAATGAACGTGGCGCCCAGCGTGCGGGGCATACGCGGGTTTACCTGGGCAATGACGAGGCGAGCCGATTCCACAGCGGAGCGGTTTATATCAACCGATATTCCGAGGCTGACCTGCCCGAAACGGTCGGGCTCGGAGACCTGGACCACGGCCACGTCGATAGCGATCCTCCGGTTCTTGAAGAAACGCGGGATCTCCGAGTGAAAGAGCGGCGCGTAATCCGCCTGGGAGGACTCGTCGGAGCCACCCGCGCTCCGCCCCGTGAAAAAGGTTCGGAGCCGAAAGCGTGGTTTTCGTTCCATGACCAGGCGAACAGCCTCTTCGCCGGCCTTAAGCTGCACGAATTCCACGTCCTCCACATAAGAACCGGACAGACCCCTGATAATGAGCTTGGGCTCTGCGCACATGCTCCCCAGGAAGACCCGGTAGCCGTGCTTGATCTTGGCGGCAGCCTCTTCCGGGCTCAGCACGCGTGAAGCGTATTTTTCTTTCCAGGACACCGGTGTTTATCCAGCCTCATGCCTTTCGCGCTATTTCATTCCCGGCGAAGTATCTCAGCCACGACTATCTTTGGCAAGCCTCATGAGTTCACCGCCGAAACTGAGATCGTCCCGACCGAGGCGTGATATACTCGCCGTATGATCAAGATGGTTTTTCGAGAACTGGCCGTTTTCCTGGCTTGCATGTCACTGCTCCCGGCATTTGTCTTCGTGACGCTCCTGCAGAGAGGCATCCTGGATGAGGGCCTCAGGGCCATCGCGAGGAGCATTCTCAGCGGAGGGTGGGGCCTCGATGCCGCGACCATCGGGATTTTGGCCAGATGGATGGCGCCGTATTTGATTGTTCAGTGCGTCAGGGCGTACGTCTGGTCCAAGACAAGCCCTAGGGCTCGGAGTCTAGCAAACCTTTATTACTCGGTAATATCGGGCTCTGTGGCCGCGTGGTCTTTCTGGAAAGCATGGGACGTGTTCTACTATATGTACGCCCTGGGCGACATCCCGGGGCAGATCGTCCAGTTCCTCGAAATCGAGTCTCAAAATCTTCTCGTGTTCTCGGTCACCACTATCCTGGCAATTTACTGTTTCGCGATCTTCCTCGACCCGCGGCCGAAAAGAATGCGCGAGCGATCGCCCAAAGGTGGTTAGCATTGGCCAAAGTCATCAGCTTCATTAATTTCAAAGGCGGAGTGGGCAAGACCACGTTAGCGGTCAAGATTGTTTTGTGTTTGGCTCTGATTTTGATCTTGGCCCTGGTGCCATGGGAGGGGATAGCGGGAGCTGGTGCCACACTCGACGAGCAGCTGATATCGGCAGCGCAACGCGGAGATGTGGAGCAGGTCGAATACCTCCTCGGCAAGGGCGCTGACGTCAATGCGAAAGACAGGTTTGGCCAGACAGCCCTAATGATTGCACAACGCAAAGGCTGGAAGGAAATCGCGAAAGTCCTCAGAGCGCGTGGAGCGAGAGAAGTTACGACAAAGTCCGATATTTGTTTTGCGCTTCCCTTCTTCCCCACTGGCTATGTCGGAGCTGACGGGACCACGCAAGAATGGCCTATGGACCTTTCCCTGGCCGATTCGGTTGAGGCGGGCAACAAGGTGGCTCTGATATCCCCAAGAGGAGTTTGTACCGCAAAGACGGCATACACGTTCCACTATGAGCATCCAGGTGGTGAGGATTTTGAATCCACCCTCCTGAAAGAGGCTTACCAGTGCCCAACAAATCTGTCGGTTGCGATGGTTGGTGTGGACCCCACGGCCATTCGCCTCATTACGCCAAGTGACGACAATTCCGCCGTGACCAAAGATTTGCAGTTAAGAGCACGTCGGCTTCTGGTGTACTGTTTCAGGCAGATCAAGAGAAAAAAGGTGTTGGTTGTTGATTTGCTCTTGAGAGGTTCCTCTGAAGCCTCTTCTCCTGCGCCCGCCTCACTTTTTGTCGGTACTCCTCTACAAGCCCTGCC
>VGSG01000013.1 GCA_016875095.1 Deltaproteobacteria bacterium | reverse complement strand
AAAAAGCGTGAAATCAGAAAATTGCGCCAGAAATTTTTTCCTGAGCCCGGAGGAGTTTGTCCTTATCCGGCACACTCGTCGGTTACGCTTTGCGAGGAGCAACCTCAAACAAGTTCCATCGCGAGCAGCATTGGGGTCCTTGGAGCGGAGAGGGTTGGCGCTTCCAGACCCCGGAGCGCCCGCAAGGGGTGATGGCTATGGAGAAAGCCAAGATTCTTGTCCTTGAGGAAGAGCTGATAGTCGGGGAAGATCTCTCGATCAGTCTGCGCGAAGAAGGCTATGAGGTTGTCGCCGCGGTGGCCTCGGTCGATGAAGCTCTCTTGAAGTGCCATGAAACAAAGCCGGACGTCATTCTCATCGACTCACACTTGCGAGGATTTGTTCATGGTCTCGACGCTGCGCGTCGCATACGATCCGAAACGGATGCGCCGGTCATCTACCTCACAGCATTTCCCGGGGACCCAGAATTTTCAGGGGATCTCTTGGGCGGAACAACGGCTTGCGTGACGAAACCTCTATCGATTACAGAACTATGCGGTGTGATTGACGCCGCCCTGATGAATCGCGGGAGGAGGCAACCGTGAAGCCCGATACTCTGAGCCGCTACAGAGGGTGCTTGCTCGGTCTTGCCGTTGGGGATGCGCTCGGGACCACGTTGGAGTTTCAGACCCCAGGAACCTTCCGACCTATTCATGACATGACCGGGGGTGGCCCCTTTGACCTGAAGCCCGGCGAATGGACCGATGATACCTCGATGGCCCTCTGTCTGGCTGAAAGCCTTATAGAAACAGGAGGCTTTGATCCTGTTGATCAGCTTGACCGGTATCTACGTTGGTACAGGGACGGGCATCTCAGCTCCACCGGATCGTGTTTTGATATAGGGAACACAGTACGTCAGGCTCTCTTGCGCTTCGAGATAACGCGTGAACCGTACTGCGGCTCTACGCATCCTCGGTCCGCGGGTAATGGCTCGATAATGAGGTTGGCTCCCGTACCGCTGTTTTATGCGCTTTCTCCTGAGGAGGCGATTGAGAAGGCCGGAGAAAGCTCTCGGACCACCCACGGCGCAGCAACCTGGTGGATGCCTGCCGATACCTCGCGGCGCTTATCGTAGGCGCGATTGCCGAAACTCCCAAAGAGCAGCTGCTGTCGAGAAGATACAGTCCCGTTCCAGGATATTGGTCCAAGAAGCCTTTGACGCAGGAAATAAACGAGATAGCGGCCGGCTCGTTCAAGGTTCTCGAACCACCGGGCATCAAGGGCTCCGGTTATGTGGTGAAATCCCTGGAGGCAGCTCTGTGGGCCTTTCACAAGACGGATTCCTTTCAAGACGGATGCCTGCTCGCGGTGAACCTGGGAGACGACGCGGACACGACCGCAGCAGTCTATGGGCAGATCGCCGGAGCCTTCTACGGAGAAGAAGGAATTCCCGAGAGTTGGAGAAAGAAGCTCGCTGGACGAGACCTCATTGAGTCCTTTGCCGAGCGTCTTTTCCAAAGTATCAACAAGCCCTTGAAGCAGGGCAAATCAGGATGATCATTATATTAAGGGCCTTTGAGGGTTTCTATGGGTTGTCAACGGAACTCTCCTGGCCCGCCTGACACATCAGGCTCACATCCGAGAATGGAGAAGGCTACCGGTTCAAACAGAGCGTGTCCAGAAAGAAGAAACAATGACCCTCTCTCGTTCAACCAGGTGGTTCCCTTTACTTGGCCGACCTGGTCCCCTTTTGCTTGACCGTTTACACACGGGGCCGCACCGCCTTCCCGGTGCTGGAAATCTTGCTTACATTTTGCTTACGCGTTTCGGAATCGAACGAGATGGATCGGGAACGATCGGAATCAATTGGGATTGAAATTGTTGGGGTTTTTGAATAGGGTCTTGTTATTGTTGCGCCTATAAAGGCTTTCGCAACGCGGGGGTCACGGGTTCAAATCCCGTCATCTCCACCACGTTTTCCGCACGTTGTCCTCCTCGAAGAACCGCGATTTGTCGGATTTTTGTCACACTCTCCGGCCACCAGAATGTGCGTTTCTTCACCGTGGTCAAAGGTAATTTTGAGTGATCTTCACGGACGGTCCTCCGGGAGGGTATCTTGACGATACAATCGACCACCGACGCCCTGCCGCGCAAATGATGATAGTTTGGCTCAGGCCCTTTTACGGGAGCGATCTCTTCGGCGCTACCGAACGGGTAGCCATCCGAATTCTCCACACCACCACCAGATTGGTGTGCAAAACCAGATAGCAGAGCGCGACCATGGGCATATACGTGAGGAAGCAGCTTAAGATGCCGGCTATGGCAATCACGGTGGTCCTTGTTCCTTTGCTCGCCAGGGTCGGATTGCCAAGGTCTATGCCAAGACTCTCTGCGCGGGCGCTCGTATAGCTTACGAGTCCGCTCCCTGTGAAAGCCAATGCGCCCAAAATAAAGAGCAACGACCCGGGAAATTCGTTGTGGACGTTGAAGACGATCAGCCCAAGAACCAAGAACCCGTCACTGTAACGGTCCAGGGCCGAATCGAGAAAGGCCCCTGCCGAACTTTCAGCGCCCGTGAGCCTCGCGTACTGACCGTCAACTCCATCGAGGATTTGAGAAACGCCGGCCAGAAGTCCTGCCAAAACTCCCCATCCTGCCGCAAATGAGCAGCCCGCGGCAATACCCAGGGCCATGCTCCCAACGGTAATTATCCAAGGACGCATCCACGAGAAAGCCAATAGTCCGGGTGTTATTCGGGCAGAGAGATTGCATTTGATCCACTTGAGCACGAATCGATCTGAACTCTTGGTTTGCCAACCTTCCGATGACAATTCCCGCGATGCCATAGCTTAACCTTTCGCTGGTGACGAAAAATCCTCCTTCAGACGTGAAAACCCTCGGATGACAAATAGCTCTCGAAAGGCCAAGTCGTCAAGGTTCGGTTCGCGGTCAGGATCCCCATTGGATAAGAGAACCGCTTACGAGTTTCAGGGAGATTCTGCGGTTTCTTCATTGGGTCTCCCCTTCTCAGGTCGGACCCAAACGTGTTAAGCTGCCAAAAAAGGTTGGAGGACTTTCAGATCCCGTGATTTCGGGTCTTGACAACCGGACGGACGAAGAGAAGGGATCGGATCGCAGCACATGGGATCTATCAGAATCGCCGTAGCAGGAGTCGGGAATTGCGTCAGCGCCCTCGTTCAGGGTCTGTATTACTACAAGACGAGGACCAGCGAGAATTCTACAGGGCTCATGCATTGGGATATTGGTGGGTACAAACCTTTTGACATAGAAGTCACGGCCGCCTTTGATATAGACGACAGAAAAGTCGGGCAGGACCTTTCCCGAGCGATCTTTTCACCACCCAATTGCGCGAAGCGTTTTCAAGAGCGTGTCCCCGAAACCGGGGTCCAAGTGCTCATGGGGCGAGCGCTGGATGGTTTTCCCGCGAGTATGGAGACGTGCGAGCCGGATTGTTCGTTCGTCTTGGCCCCCCATCCTGAGCCGACAAGACAGGACATCGTGCAGGTCTTGAAGAAATCGGGCGCCGAGATTCTGCTCATCTACCTGCCCGTCGGATCTGAGAAGGCTGCCCGGTTCTATGCGGAATGCGCCCTCGATGCTCAAGTGGCGGTTGTAAACAATATACCGGTTTTCCTGGCCAGTGATCCGTCATGGGCGCGTCGTTTTCGGGAGAGGGGATTGCCCATTATCGGCGATGACATCAAATCTCAAATGGGGGCAACCATAGTACACAGAGTTCTTGCAGACCTCTTCAAGCAGAGAGGTGTGAAACTGGACAGGACCTACCAATTGAACGTCGGCGGCAACACCGATTTTCTGAACATGCTCGACCGGAACCGCCTTGCCTCAAAGAAGACTTCCAAGACCGAGGCCATGCAGTCCGCGACCGGACAGACTCTGGATCCGCGTGATGTCCACATTGGGCCGAGTGACTACGTTCCATGGCTCAAGGATACGAAGATATGTTTTCTCCGCATGGAAGGAAGAATATTTGGGGATGTCTCAATAGATTTGGAACTTCGGCTGTCCGTAGAGGATTCCCCCAATTCCGCGGGAGTTGCTATCGATGCCATTCGTTGTTGCAAGCTGGCGTTGGACAGGGGTCAAAGCGGACCGTTGGAAGGTCCCTCCGCGTACTTCATGAAACGCCCACCCTTCCAGCACCCCGAACATAAAGCTTGTCACCTCACCGAGATCTTTATTCGCGGGACGGAAGACCCAGCGGAGTCGGAGTCGCCAGGGAGCCCATGAAACCTCAAATGGATACATCCTCCTGTGGTTCGGCGAACTCAAGATTCCTGAAGACCATCCAATGTGCGGAACAGCGTATCCGCTCCGCGATCTCCGGATCGACGACGCCCGAAGATCCTACTCACGCCGAAAGCACGTTGGCATGGGTTCTCAAGCTGATGCCGGAGGCTGACGAGGCCCTTAGGCTCGCCGCGCTCGGGCATGACATAGAACGAGCAATGGCGACTCGGAGAGCGCTGAAGAAGAATTTTCGGAGCTTTGAGGAATTCAAAGCAGCCCACGCTGCCAACAGCGCCGAGATCCTCCGATCAATTCTTGAGAAATGCGGCGTGCAGGAGCAAGTGAGATTCGAAGTATGCCGCCTGGTGCGTCTCCATAAAACAGGAGGGGATGAAAGGTCGAATATTTTGAAGAACGCCGACGCCCTGTCTTTCTTCGAAAACAATCTTCCTCTCTATTTCGCTCGTAATGGCGCTCCGGAAACGAAACGACGCGCCACGTGGGGGTACGCGAGGCTCTCTTCTCAACTGCGACCGATCATAGCTCAGTTTCGCTATGAGTCAGAGGAACTTAATGCCCTGCTCCGGGAAGTAATCCTAGCGGTCAAAGAAGGTTGTCAAGATTGAGCGCGGTGGCGAACAGGCCACTTGAGAAATTCTTTGATTCGTTCGGTCACCGGAAAACGGACCTGCAGAGACTCCGTTCGCGGGCTGGAGCAATTATCAAGAAGGCGAGGCGGCGCCACAGGCTCGGGGGTGTGCGCTCATCCGCAAACCGTTCGCGCACCGCATCACTTCATAAAACATAAGATTATTCGGATCTTAACTGGTGGAGGCGGCGGGAATCGAACCCGCGTTTTATTTTCCAACAGCTTGATATTAATAGGCTTTTCAGTCATCATTTTTCGATTGCAGACACTTTGCAGAAAATAGGCTCTGGACGCGGGCTTTCCGCTGCACCTGACAGAGCGAATTCGTTTTTAGGTGGGAATAGCGCTCCGTTTGCTTGATGTTCGAGTGACCGGTTGACCAACAGAAGCGCGCTCAAAATCGTGCTACGCCGAATAATCCAGGACAAAAGTTAAGAAAAACCCTTGAGGCGACTGGACTCCCGCATGGGGATTATGGGGAACTGGAGAAGAAAAGCGGAGGGGGAAGGGAGCTGCACGCGAAACCCTCCGCTCCTGTCAAGGCAGGTAGCCAATCATGCGCGAGCCAAACGACCGAAGCGCGCCGAAATTGCCAAGAAGGGTACCCTCCCCTCTCTGCGCCAAATCAAACTGTTGGGAAAACTCGTCAGCGGAGTCACATTCTTCGCAGAAAAACAAGCGGACGGCTTCAATTGTGTGACCATCAAAGCGGCCCGGCAAATTGCGGATTGAGTCGGCAAGAGCCTTGGGTATGGCAGCCAGAAAATGCGCCATAGGCCCCCTGTTCCATCCGAAGCTCGAGTCTCTTGGTCGCCAGTCCACCGTCTGCCACAAATTCACGTAATGCTTCAATGCTGGAGTGATATCATGTGGATGAGGGCCGCTCAAAGCCTTGAGTCTTTCGTAATCTCCCAGGGCAACCGTAATAGTTACAATCTCGCCCCTACTTGAGCGTTCGCCTCGGTGACTTCTCGACGGGGAATTAGTCATCCTTGAATCCATAGGCCGAGAGAAGCGGTTGGGGAGTGCCAGAGCGGGCATATAGCGCTCCACATTTTTTACCGTACACATGCGCCGTGGGAAGGTCAAGAAAAAAAGTAGCGCTACGCCCCCCAGCGCGCTCGCCTGGCAAGTTCAGGCTGTTCTGCCACATTGTTCGTGCAGGCCGGAAATCATCAATAAAAGCAGTAAGGTCAAATTGACCTCGCCTTCCACAAAGGCTCCAGAATGGAAAACAAGGGGTCCTCACGGTGGGGACTCGTGATGAATTCATGGGCAAAGTTATGGTGGTCAAATTGATCACCATAAAAGGCGAACGAGATTGCAGGGTTATCAACTACCACGGCATCATCCGAGCCGCCATGCTCTCGGAATTGCGTTCTCGCTGATCGGCATACATCAAATTGATGTAGGACCCAGGAGCGAATCGGGTCGTGCCTGGGGGTGCCACGAAGAACGATAGGTGACTGGCTTGGAGACGTAGGCGAAACCGCCAACGTCTCTCTCCCCGAAACCATTGAGGATTCGCTCGGACGCAAGCAGTCTCCGATATTTGATCCAGCGAAATGCCGCGGAATTTGAAGGGGAGACATTGCGCGTCAAATTGACGCGGAATTCCCCAGGCGCCCCAGAACTCATCGCGGCCCGTGAGTCTCCCCAAGAGCGACATGTGCGAAAATGTGACGCGCTCTGAGAGTGAAGGTGGTGCATCGGCCAATACCCTGGATCATTGGGCGGCAATACAACCAAATCCCTGTTCTTCCGGGCAAATGCTTGATATGGTGAAGGAAATAGACCGTTATCGAGGGTAATGTGATGGTCAGGAGTGGTGAAAAGGAAAGTGAGACAATTCGCCCACAATTTGACCGTGCCATCGTGATGGATTTTCAGAGGGCCAAGATTACATCGGACACAGCTTTCCTGTTGCTGAGGTCCATAGACGAGCGTTTCGGGATCTTGAGTCCAATCGAGAGTGAGCTGGAGGATACCAGGTCTTGGGTTCACAGCAGCCACACTCAGCTTCAGATGGTCCGGCAGCGGGTGTATCAGATAGCAGCGGGGTATGAGGACTGCAACGATGCCGACTTTCTGCGAGCGGCGAAGTTGAGAACCGGATCAAAGAGGGAAAGAACACGCCGCGCTGGGACAAGACGAGTTGCCGTCGCTTTTCAGCCAACCAGGCCCGCTTGCTCATGGGAGTGTTGGCCTGCAACCTGCTCCACATGCTCAGGCAGTTCTACCTCGTGGGCGAAGCGGTCAAACGGTCGATGGAATGGCTCATCAAGCGTTTGATCAAGGTGGGAGCGAAAGTCGCGTATCACGGTCGGAAGTGGCAAGTGCATGTGGCGTCGGCGTTTCCTTTGGTCCGGCACTATCAAGCTGTGTTCGGCTGAAGAGCGCGCTGGAAAAAATGTTTGACGCATTGACAGAGCGTGAGGTACGCTTAGAAACAGGCAAAAAGGGCCTTTCTTGTCAACATGACGACGGTTTTGCCTCGGTCAGGTCGCGCGGGACTCGCCACGGAGACCTTTTCGGGGTCAGCGGGGCGACCTCTCAGCCCCCCAAGGGTCCTAAAACTCCCAAAATCGCAAGGGCGCGGCATAATCCCGGTTCAGGATTGCTCGGAATCGACCCAAAGCCTCGGAAGAGTTCCTCCACGGTGGGAGAACTCATTACCAAAGCCACCCGGAAAACCTTCGAAGGGGTTGTGGACTGGATCACTCTCCACTTGAATCATGGCCGGACCCGGAATGACATCTGTCGTATGGCGGTCGGATTCTGAGCACGCAGAGTCCGATCTACTTTCCGCAACCAATGCGTATTACTTTTTTTGTTCATCCTATTGTGCGAGACTTTATCTAATATGTGGCACGTAATTCGGAGGCAGGCCATGTGGTTCATGTCAAAGATGCCGAAGAGCCCGCGTCTCGTGAACCCAGGGGTCCAGAACGGAGTCATACATTTAGGAGCTTGATTTTGAAGTTTGGACGAACAAGCGTTTACGGAACGTCAACCGGCAACCCCCCCTTCGGAGATAATGACTCGGAAGTCGTTCGCGCTGCTTGCCGGAGGTTAACATGAACGTCCGCGCCATCGTTTTCACACTAGCGTTGTGTTCCTTGGTTTCCACTGGGATTGGGGGATTTCTCTATTACCACTCGGCGAAGGAATCCGCTGTCAAAGAGGCTGAAGGAGAACTGGAGGCCAAGACCAACTTACTTAAGGACGCCGTTGTTCGCGTGATCTCCGCTCAAAGCACGGAAACGCGGACTCTGGGGCTTTTCGAAGAGCTTCAAGAAGCTCTGCTGCGCACGAATCCAGATACAGTCTCGATAGTCAACCGGATATTGGACCATTTCGCAGAAGGACGTGGCCTCAGTGTTAGCTATGTGTTGGACGCCACTGGAAAAGCCATTGCCTCAAGCAACCGTAATCAGCCGGACAGTTTTGTCGGGCACAACTACTCGTTTCGTCCCTATTTCGTGGAGGCCATTAACGGTGCGGCGAGCACCTATCTGGCTTTAGGAGTCACATCCGAACTCAGAGGCATTTACTCCAGCCACCCGGTTTACCTCGCGGGTGGTGTCAAACCCGTCGGCGTAGCAGTCATCAAACGGTCAGTCGAAGATCTTGATAAAGAGATCTCGACATTGAATGGGGGCATTGGACTACTGGTACACAGTAGTGGGGTCATATTTGCGTGCAGCCGTAAAGACTGGATCTTGAACCTCCTGTGGTCTGTCTCCCCCGAAGAATTGTCGCGAATCAACGAAACACGGCAATTCGGCAAAGGCCCGTGGAAATGGACCGGATTAGAACGACGCTCCTCTGATGAAGCAGCAGATGGGAGTGGAGAACGTTACTTAATGCGAGAACTGGAACTCCAAGACGTTCTTGAGTGGCGAGTTGTATACTTACAAGGCCGTACAGCGATGTTTCGAAAGATCGTCGATCCCTTGGTCGGGTGGACCGGTTACGCCGCTTCAATCCTTTTTGTCTTTGTTGTAGGGATGATGGTTCTTCTCTACAGGTTGGCTCAGAGGGATCTGTACCGGCGTAAGCAGGCCGAAGATGCTCTTCGAATGTCGGAGGTCAACTACCACTCGATATTTAGTTCGGTGAATGATGCCATCTTCGTTCATGACTTCCAGACAGGAACTATACTGGATGTGAATCCCAAGATGTGCGATATGTACGGTTACACCGAACGAGAAGCTACCTGCCTCACAGTAGACGATCTAAGTTTGGGCAAACCGCCGTACACTCAGGAAGAAGCTCAACAATGGATCAAGAGAGCCGTGGAACAGGGTCCGCAGCTTTTTGAGTGGATGGCCAAAGACAAGGCTGGAAGATTGTTTTGGGTTGAGGTCAATCTCAAGGTCGCGGTCATAGCAGGCGAGAGACGAGTGCTAGCAGTCGTGCGAGATATTTCTGACCGCAAGAGGACTGAAGAGGCGCTGCGTGAAAGAGAGAACCGGTATCGACATCTGATAGACGGAGCCATTGACTTTGTTTACCGGACCGACCGTAAAGGTTTTTTCACTTTTGCAAACCCGGTGGCTTTGAAGGTCTTCGGTTACTCGGAGCAGGAATTCATCGGCAGGCATTATCTTGACCTGATTGCTCCCGAGCACAGAGGGAACTCGCAGCGGTTCTACGAGAATCAATTGGTGAAGAGAATCCCAAACACCTATCACGAATTTCCTCTTCTCACCAAGGATGGACGCACGTTGTGGATCGGCCAGAACGTTCAATTGCTGATGGAGGGAGAAGAGGTTACTGGCTTTCAAGCCATTGCGAGGGATCTCACGAAAACCAAACACGTTGAAGAGCTTTTGAGAACCAGCGAGGAGCGCCTCAGATTGGCGTGGCAAACCATTCCCGATGCTTTGAGTGTCAGCAAACTGAGCGACGGTACCTTTGTTGAAATCAACAGCGGCTATACGGTCCTGACCGGCTATACTCGAGACGAGATAGTCGGTAGATCGTCTCTCGATATACCTACCTGGGGTGATCCATCGGATAGAGACGCCTTTGCTGCCACCATTATGCGGGAGGGGCGTATTAGGAATTTTGAGACAGTGGCCCGTCGGAAAGACGGCGAATTAAGGACAATCGAGATCTCTGCCGGTTTGATGACGGTCGAAGGGGAACCACATCTCCTCGCTATTTCCAGGGACATCGAGGATCTCAAGCGCGCACAAACGCGGTTGCAAGAAAGCGAAGCAACTTTAGGAACCCTGCTTCAGGCCGCTCCTATCGGCATTGGCCAGGTCAGCGCGGACCGTACCTTAGGTTGGACCAATCAGCTTCTTTGTAGCATGCTGGGATACTCAAGTGAGGAACTGTTCGGAAAGAGCGCAAGAATGGTTTACGAAAGTGAAGAGGAGTTCCTGCGTGTTGGGAGGGAAAAGCATCCAGACGTCATCAAACACGGTACAGGGTCAGTTGAGACACGCTTTAGGCGGAAGGACGGCACTGTATTCGATGTGCTCTTAAGCTCATCATCTATTCTTACGGGGGATCTCTCTCAGGGGATGGTCTTCACCGCAATGGACATCACGGAAAGAAAGAGGGTGGAACAACACCTGAAAAGACTCGTCGCCGCAGTAGAAAGTGCGCAAGAAGCAATCATGGTGACAGACCGCGAGGGCGCAATAGTCTACGTTAACCCGATGTTTGAGGACATAACAGGATATTCGGAACAAGAGGTGTTGGGAGAGAATCCTCGAATTCTGAAAAGCGGTAAGCATGGTAGAGGCTTCTACGAAGAGATGTGGAGTGCTCTCCTTGCTGGCGAAGTATGGCGCGGCCGGCTTATCAACAGGAGAAAGGACGGTACGCTTTACCAGGAAACTGCCACCATTTCGTCCGTTAGAGACGAGAGCGGCCAAATCGTTAACTACGTCGCGGTGAAGCGAGACATCACGGAAGAAGTCATGCTCCAGCAACAGTTGCTGCACGCGCAAAAAATGGAAGCCATCGGCACCTTGGCTGGGGGCGTTGCCCATGACTTCAACAATCTTCTGCAGGCCATTTTGGGATATTCAGATCTGCTTCTCATGAAAAAGGGCTGGGAAGAGCTCGACCGCAAGAAGCTCGAAGTCATTCAGCATGCTGCGCGAGACGGTGCGGATCTAGTCGCAAGAATACTCACCTTCAGCAGGAAGGTGGGGCCGAAAGTTCGCCCTCTGGACCTCAATCAAGAGATACTCAAAGCTGAGCCCCTCCTCCGGAGAACACTCCCGAGGATGATCGAGATAAGACTTATGTTGGCAGAAGCCGTACAGGTCATCGATGCCGACCCTGCCCAGTTGGAACAAGTGTTACTTAATCTTGCCACCAATGCCCAGCATGCCATGCCGGACGGAGGACAGCTCATCATTGAAACGAGCAACGTATCGCTGAGTGACGAATACCTCCGGACCCACCTGAAGGCTAAGCGGGGAAAATACGTTCTCTTGACCGTGTCGGACACCGGTGTGGGCATGGAACCAGAGATTCTCGGCCGAATATTCGAACCTTTTTTCACGACAAAGGCCAACGGTGAAGGTACCGGACTGGGACTGTCTATGGTCCACGGCATTGTGAGCCAGCACGGGGGGTACATCAGGTGCTACAGTGAAGCAGGCATAGGGACATCGTTCAAGATCTACTTCCCCGTGTCAGCGAGCGATCTCATCTCTGACTTGACGTGGACAAGAGAAATGCCCGCTTTTGGCACCGAGACGATTCTCCTTGTGGACGATGACGACAGTGTTCGAGAGGTAGCACGGCAAATGATCGAGGTGGGTGGGTACAAAGTCCTCACCGCACGCAGCGGAGAAGAGGCTCTTGAGGTCTATAATAGTCGGCGCGAGGAGATCTCTTTAATAATCCTTGACCTTATCATGCCCGGTATGGGCGGGAAGCGTTGCCTTGAACTTCTGTTGGAGATCGATCCGGACGTAAGAGTCCTCGTAGCGACCGGGTACTCATCAAACGGTGTACTCATAGAGAGAGAGACAGGAGGGGCAAGGGGAGTTATCAGTAAGCCGTACGACGCAAAGGACATTCTCGCGGCTATCAGGAAAGTGTTGGATAAGGGACACTTGTGATCCACAAACGAGTGGACATGGGCCACGATGCGTGTGCGTGCCACTAAAGGGTGTGGTTGCGCTTGGCTCGTAGTAGGTTGCCTGAGTTGCCCTTCAACATCAATTCGATGATGAGTTCCACCGGATTGGTGGTCATGTGCGCGGATCAAGACGCGCGGTAGATCGCTCCTCTGCTCCGCAGGATGCCCCTCCCCCCTGGTTCGGTTTCGTGAGGTCGGCGCTGGGAGGCGTTCGAGACATGGGGACCTGGATTATTCGGCGGGTAAACAAAGAAAAGTATGTTCTTCCGGTCAACCATCTGATATGGTGATGTATGATCTTCCGGCCGACCGTCCCACCGCTGGTGGAATTGCGGTATGCGGTACGGAGAGGCGTTCCAAGAATGACCGGCATTGAAAGACCCAAGAAAAAGCTTAAGGCATGGCCCTTTCTCAAGGACCTGCGCACCGGCATGGCGGACGAGGCTCTGATGGCTAAGTACAAACTTTCCCCTCGCCAGATGGAGAGGGTTCTCGAAAGGCTCGTCGATGCGGGCCTTCTCCACGAGCTGGAGTTATACGAACGCACGAGGCTGTCGGACACCATGATAACGAAAGCTTTTATGGAGACTCGGCCCCGATCTTTTCAAGATCGTCCGGTTAGGCGCCTGGAATCCTACAGCGAAGCAGACCCGCAGGCTGAGGTAGAGTATACGGAGGTCATCGACCTTACGGACAATGTGGTCCGACGGTGAAGGCGCTTTCCTGATGCTAATCGGCTGCAAATAAGGACTTCTTTATCCTGAGCGATGAGTCGTCATCCCGACTCTAGGCGAAAGATGGATTTAGGCCGTGCGTAAGACCATTAAGGCTGCTGATTTTGCCCAAGACTTTAGGCTGGGGATGGGTGACCAGGCTATGATGGGGAAGTATCATCTCACCGAAGAGCAGCTCGAAAGGGTATTTGGGGAACTTTGGCGGCGAGGTCTCATATCCGACGATGAAATTGAAGACCGCCTTGACGTCACGGACAGTCAGGTCACACTTGTGTTTTCCTCCGCAAAGGAAGACACAAAAGAATTGGACTGAGCCAACCCGGCTCAAAGGGGAATGTTTCCCCCACAGCCGGGTCCGTTTATCGCTCAGCGTGGCTCTCCGGGGTTCGTTTCTGAAAAAGAAGGGGTCCTCCCAAGTGAAAAGCCCGTGCGGTCGCAAGGACGACACTGGCTCCGTATTACGGGAAGGTCAAAGGAGTCGTCAGTTCGACGACCCCATTACAGGTGAGGTAAAGGGGCGATCAGTTTGAACCCCCCTCAGTTTGGCAACTCCGGTGGCGGTTCCCCATATTTCCGCGGCAAGAGATCATCGACTGATCGTTTCATTTCTCCCTGGGACGCTCCCCAATGATCACGCTCATCCGCCCACGCAGGGTCAACCCGCTGCAAGCACATTTCCGCTCCAATGATGACGCCGCGAAGCAAGGCGCCTGTCATGGATTCGACTTCCATGCTGTTTTCCCCGTTACCCCATAGCCGGTCCGCAAGATCACGCAGGACATACCAAGCCTCGCAGCTATTAAGGCTTCCCCAGCACTCGGAATTCCGCGCCTGCTCGCTGTCCAGCCTGACGATTGCCCTGGCGCAGTCCAGCGCGGTAAATTTGGAGAGGTCCAGGGGTTGCGGGGGAAGGCCGCTTTCGGTGAACAAGCCCGTAGCCCCCCCACGTTTCTCAACCGCCTTCAAACTCGATTTCTTGCTCATAACAACCCTCCTTTGGTGAAATAGGACCCGGTAGGGTCCGTGGTTAAGCGTTGAATGATTCCCGGTCGCGTTCCATTTGCGCGGCGATCCAGCCGGCAAGCACGCCTTGAATGAACGATGTGGCTGAACCCAGGAGTTCATCTAGTTCCCCCAGGCGCTTTTTGATCCGTTCAGCCTCCTGGAGCCCGAGAGAGGAAAGTTCATCCGGCGGCCGCTCGCCCCCCAAGAATGCCGGGATGAGTCGCAAAGCCTCCGTAACTTGATCGGCCGATGGTAAGTTGAAGGAATTCCTCATCACGAGCCACCCCTATGATTCCTTGGTAACGAGAGAGAGTTTGTTGGAAAGAGCCGGTCAGATTTCCAATATTCTATAACGGGTATGTCAGGCGAGACATAGTGGGGACGAGCCGATAAGCTGCTCCCAGACTGCTCTAGGATTTTCGGCAGATGAAGTGGTAGTATAACCGGAGGGTTAAGTGCCTTGCAGACACTTTTCCGGGGGGTATGTTCTGAATAATTTCGCTAGGTTAACTGGTGGAGGCGGCGGGAATCGAACCCGCGTCCGAGAATCTTCAGCCAAGGTGTCTACATGTTTATTTCGGGTTTTGGTTCTCGTCCTTGGAGGCCCACCCGGACGGGACCTTCCGTGGACCAGCCCGCTATATGGTTCGCCTCATCTCCAACAGGCGCGAAGAATCGGCTATCCTGCTATCCGTCGCCTCATCCAGCCCCGCAGGAGCAAGCCGGAGAGACGCTGGCCTTACGCGGCCAGAGCGTACTCGTAATCGTTGGCGAGTATTTTGATTTCCGGCTGTTTTACGAGCCACCGGAACTCGACATGCAACCTTGACCTCAACTATCCCCGTCGAAACCAGTTCGCCCCCTTTCGGCAAGTCTCTAATGAGGCCTCGTGTTTATGACACTTGACCCGGCTCGGAGTTTCGCGCCTTGATACGGGTCACCGTTGCCGATACTTGATCAGCCGTTCCAATTCTCGGCGCTGATCCTTTTTCTTGATAGCTTCCCGTTTGTCAAAGGCTCTCTTGCCCTTCGCCAGCGCCAACTCTATTTTTACTTTAGCATTTTTGAAATAAAGCTTCAATGGTACGAGCGAAAACCCGCGTTCAGCAACTTTGCCCACGAGTTTTCTGATCTCTCGCTTGTGCAGGAGGAGCTTGCGTTCACGCAACGGATCGTGATTTCGGCCGGCGGCCTGGTCGTACGCCGAGATATGCGCGTCTACGAGGAAGAGCTCATCCCCTCGGATCTTGGCGTAGGAATCGGAGAGATTTGCCTTGCCCTGGCGGAGAGATTTCACCTCGGAGCCCACGAGCGCAATTCCGGCCTCCACGGTATCTTCAATTTCAAAATTGAAGCGGGCCTTGCGGTTCTTACAGATAACCTTAATGTTCGTGTCGCTCATTGCCCTGTTGAGGCTGATCCACAAAATAATCGTGCGGGAAGCGCTCTCGGATCCATTCTTCAAGCATAAAGTGGATGTCCTGCGCGTCGGACATATCAAAAGCCCGCGCGGTCAGGTCACGACATTCATCCATGCCTATGGATCGGATTAGCTTCTTTATCATCGGGATGGAGAGAGCATTCATGGACAGCTCGTCCAAATCCAATCCCAGGAGGATAGGTATGTTCACCGGGTCACCGGCCATCTCGCCGCACATGGCTACGCCTATCCCGCGGACCTGAACCGCGGTAATGACCTGTCGTATGAGCCGCAGGACCGCCGGGTGGAGCGTGTCATAAAGGTAACTCACGTGCTCGTTCACGCGGTCGATCGCCAGAGCGTACTGAATCAGGTCATTTGTGCCGATGCTCACAAAATCGACCTCACGAGCGATCAGGTCTGCGATCGCCACTGCCGACGGGACCTCCACCAGGACTCCCAGCCTGATGTTGGGATCATATTCCAGGCCTTCCTTCTGCAAGTCCTGTTTGACCTCCTGGACGATCTCTTTGGCAGCAATGAGCTCCCTCAGACACGAGATCATGGGTAACAGGAGCCGGCACTCACCTACTGCCGCGGCCCTCAGTATTGCTCGAAGCTGGACCTTGAACACATCTCTGTTGCTCAGGCAGAGTCGGATAGCTCGCAAACCCATTGCCGGATTGGTCTCTTTCTCGAACTTCAGGCTCGTCGGAATCTTGTCCGCGCCCAAATCCAACGTGCGGATGGTTACAACGTTCGGCCGACTGCGGAGCAATACTCTTCGATACGCTTCGTACTGTTCTTCTTCCGAAGGAAGGTCCGATCGGCCAAGGAACAAGTACTCGGTCCTGAAGAGGCCGATGCCTTCGCAACCATGCTCCATGGCGATTTCGATTTCGTCCAGCAATTCCACATTGGCCATGATTCGCACGGAGCGGTCGCCGTCACGAGTGACGGCCGGAAGCTTGCCGAAAGCCATGAGAGACTGCTGATACTTGCGATATATCTCACGGCGCTCCTTATACCGAAAAATAGTGTCCGGGTCGGGATTAACGATAACCACACCAGTGCCGCCGTCGATGATGATCGTGTCACCGGTCTGCGCTTCGCGGCTGATTCGCTCCAGACCCGTTACCGCGGGCATCTTGAGCGATCGCGCCATGATCGCGGTATGGGAAGTCTTACCTCCCATGTCGATCGCGAATCCCAGCACCTGCTCTCGCTCGAGTTGCGCAGTCTCTGCGGGGGAGAGATCGTGGGCCACAATGATGGCGTGCGGCGGCAACTGGTCGATTCTCTTGTCCTCCGAGCGTCCCATGAGGATCCTGAGGACTCTTTCACCGACAAAATGGACGTCACGAGCTCTTTCTCTCAGGTATTCGTCTTCTATGGTGTCGAAGGCCGCGATGATGCGGTCAATGTTTTCGCTAAGCGCCCACTCCGCGTTCTGGCATTCGGTCCGTATGGCGTTCTTCGTTCCGTTGAGCAACATCCGGTCTTCAAGGAGAAGCAAGTGCGTGTCAAGAATGTATCGATGACCATTCAGCGGGTGTTCGGGGTGAATTGATTTCCGGATCTGATCGAGCTGGTCGGCCGCACGTTTTACTGCGCTTTCGAAGCGAGCGATCTCCGGTTCCACTTCATCGGTCCGGAGTATTCTCCGCGGGTGTATCTCCGTGGCGACGCGCTCCAGCACTATCGCTTGGCCGATTGCCACGCCACTGGAAACACCGATGCCCCTTAGCATCACGGTAGCTTCACTTGCCGCGGCCGCACCCAGTCTAGTCTGATCTTCTCTATCCTTGAGGTTCATCGCTCTGAATAAGTCGCGCAATTTCCTGGATCGCGGACCCACCGTCCGGACCCTTGGCCTTCACCAAAACCTCCGAGCCTGGAGCAGCGGCGAGCAGGAGCAACCCTAGCACACTCCTGGCATCCACCTCTACGTCGTCCTTGGTCAGCGTCACAGCGCATGAGTACTCCTGCATCTTTTGCACAATGCGGGTAGCGACGCGCGCATGAATCCCCAATCCGTTTGAGACCTTGAGGATCTTCGTGATCACTTCGTCCGCCATGCTCATCGGATCATCCACCCAATAATCAGAATGATTCCGATACCACAAATTGAAATGGAATAGATGACCCACGACAAAGGCGCCCGCCGATGCAACAACCAGTAGGCGGCCACTACAAGAACGACGAGAACGCCCACGGCCACTCCCGGCCACGGCGCGTGGGCCGCGGTCTTGCCCGCGGCCAGAGCGCTCAAAACCGCGGCCCCTGCAACCATTCCCAGGCCGAGCGAGAGCATGCCTCGCATGAATCCCACTGCTTTGGTCAAGCCGGTGGACCGAAGATCGGTCAATACGTCGAGGCCGCGGCTCCACCCCTCGGCGAAACCGAATCCACGGGCAATCATTTGAGGCACATTGTAAATCATCAGCGCGGTAACCGCTCCGGCAACCGAGCCGAAGAACCAAAGGCTCAAGAGGGTTCCCCACACAGCCGCGAGCGGCTTCACTGTTCCCCAGAAAACCCTGTCGCCCCACGCGGCCAATGTCGCCATGATCCGCTTGCGGCCGGGCTGAACCGCGACAGGGTCGGCATCCCTTTCCAACCGGGTGACCATTCCCGTCAAGAGCGGCGCCATCGCGGGATGTGTGTTGATCAGCTCTCGTGGCTTCCGAAGCGCCGCACGACGCTGCTCCGGATCCTGATAAAGCCTCGCCAGAGCCGGATACATGCAAAACGCAAATCCGACGTCCTGCATTTTGTCGTAGTTCCAAAGGGTTTCCAAGAAGAAGGACCGGACGAAAACGCGGCGCCCAACACCCTTCATCAGCCCCGGTTCCGGATTGTCTTGCCGCATGAACAAACCTTAAACAAACAGGTCCGGCCTGTCAATGGAGGCTCGTCACAAAATGAATCGCCCGACAGGATAGCGCCTGGCGTGTTCGTCCTCATGAACAAGCATTCACCCGTCACTCATTCACCGGGTTCGGGATACTTCGAGGAGGGGGACTTTCATCGGGGGTGTGACCGAAATCTTCTACCGTAGGGGGCAATGGCACTCGGCGGCCGCTTGGCGCCGGCCCGGATAAGTCACTAAGTCCCAAGTCGGACAAAAACGTCTCTCTGAGCGGCGCGCAGGCGCCGCAGGCAAGGAATAGAAAGAGCGCAAGCATCGTGAGCATCCGTTTTATGACTGCCGCACACGAGTGCGCGCCCATAAATCGATTCCTCTGTCCGCATCGGCTGTTCATCCCCATACGGACTGCGACTTTGCTACGCATTTTATCACCGGTTGACATTTTGGGCCAGGTCGAAAGGCGAACTCTTGGAAGCCTGCGCGTCACGGCTTGGCGCAAAGCGGGCCCGGGGTGTCGACTCGGCGCGAAGAACGCGCTTGCTACGTAGCACGATATGTAGTAGCGTGCCACTATCGTCCTTTCGGAGGCGCATGAAAATGAAAAAACCTGGTCTCACCGGCTCTCTCTTTTTGTTGGGTCTCTTCGCGGCCGGCCTCGCGTCGGCCCATTTCGGCATGATCATCCCGTCCAAAGACGTGATAGGCAAAGACGACCCAAAGGAGGTTGCTCTCCAGATCCTTTTTGCGCACCCGTTTGAGGGACGGATTATGCAAATGGACCGGCCTGCCCGGTTCGGCGTGGTCGCGGACGGGAAGGTCACCGATCTCTTGGGGACACTCGCGGAAGCGAAAGTGGACGGAAAATCCACATGGAAAGCGTCTTTCAAGATCGCCGCGCCCGCTGACTACATTTTTTTCGTGGTCCCCCAACCATACTGGGAACCTGCGGAAGAAAAGTTCATCATTCACGTCACCAAGGTGATCGTGGACGCTCTGGGGGCCGAATCAGGGTGGGACCAGCCTGTGGCGCAACTTGCGGGCCTTCCGTGCGAAATCGTGCCCATGACCCGGCCGTACAGCCTGTATGCGGGAAATATCTTTACCGGCCAGGTCTTCAAACACGGCAAACCGGCGCCTAATGCCGAAGTGGAGGTGGAATTTTGGGGCAAGGGCAGGACCAAAGCGCCCACCGACGCGCATGTTGCGCAACTGGTCAAAGCCGATCAAAATGGCGTCTTCTCATTTGCCATGCCCAAGTCGGGCTGGTGGGGGTTCGCTGCGTTGATGGAAGGCTCGGAGACCATCAAGAAAGACGGGGCAGACAAGAAGGTTGAACTGGGCGCAGTCTTGTGGGTCCACGCTTACCCTTGGCAATAGAAGCCCTTGCAAGGCCGAGGAGCTTTTGCAGAAGTAGCCGGAGAAGGTTCTTTTTGAAAAAAAGGGCCTCCCCGGACCCCTCCTCCCAAAAACCCCCAGGCTTTGCAAACGTTTCCAGCGTTTGAAAGATTGCAAGAATTTCGCTTGGACTATCTGCCACCGACTTCACGTTCAGGTCAGCCTTCCCACTGCGAGAATAGACAGAGGCGATGACATGCATATTTCTGAAGGCGTGCTATCGGCTCCGGTTCTGGTGAGCGGAGCGATTTTGACTGTTGCGGGAGTCGCTATAGGGCTCAAGCGGGTTGATAACGAAAGGCTGCCGCAGGTGGCCATATTCTCCGCGGTCTTTTTCACGGCCTCGCTCATCCACGTGCCCATAGGGCCCGGGGCCGCGCACCTGACACTCAATGGTCTTTGCGGTATTTTGCTTGGATGGATGGCGTTTCCTGCCATCCTTGTCGGGCTGGTTTTTCAAGCGCTCTTGTTTCAGTTCGGGGGTATCACTACGCTTGGCGTCAATACCTTTAATATGGCATTTCCCGCTGTGACGCTGGCTCTTGGGCTTGGCCGCTCGGTGCGGAGTTCCCGCCCGGCCATACGAACGGTCGCGGAATTTGTCTGCGGCGCGGGATCGGTCCTGCTGTCGGGCGCGCTGACTGCTGTTTCCCTCCTGGCAACGGGGGAAGGCTTCGGCGCGGCGGCAGGAGTAATCCTGGTCGCCCATCTCCCTGTAATGGTCGTGGAGGGTCTGCTCACGGTCTTTATCGTGGAATTTGTCCGGCGTGTACGTCCTGAAATGCTTCAGATAGGCTCATCCCGTCATTAACTGCCGTGGCATATAAGCTACGACGAACCGTGAAAGCGCTCGGCTTCGGCGAGCGCTCCGTGGCTTCGCCTCGGAGAGAGGCTTCAAGAGCGCATCGTTGCGCAACAATTTTGAGAGGCGACTCAGTTGCTCCCCATACGTAAACCCGAGCCAGGACACTTAATGTCGACGACTTCTCTAGAACGCTGCTCTTGCCCGAACCGTGATTTTCCACTATGCTCTCCGGTCATTCTTCTGAGCGGAGAGACTTAGAATGGGATTCGCAGCTCGTTCAGTGTCCATATTCAGGTACCGCGTCAAAGGGGAGCTTGAGGGCTCATTCTGGGACGCGATTGCCGAAGGCGTGCGCAAAGGCGCATTCCGTGAGATCGAGTCCGCGGGAGACATAATCGCCTCGGGTTGGACTTCCGTGGAAGATTTCACGGACCACTCGTTTGAGCAGGCCAGGTACGTCCGGGGTAACCATGTGGCGCTTTCGTTGCGGATCGACTCGGTCCGTATCCCTCCTCGGATTTTAGAGATACATTTCAAGAAGGAAAGCGCCAGACTGCTCCAGGAGACCGGCAAGCGGCGGCTATCGTCCGGCCAATCACGGGAACTCAAGGACCGCCTCAAGGAGAGTCTTCGCCATCAAGCCTTCCCATCCATTCAAATTTACGACATGGTCTGGAACACTGCGGAAGGCGTGGTTTGCTTCGGTCAGCACAGCGCGCGGGCCCGGGAGCGGTTCGAAGACCATTTCAAGAAGAGCTTCGGCCTGACGCTGATCCCCCTGATCCCATACATCCGAGCCCAGGAGCTGCTCGAATCCGATGCGGACAGAAACCGACTGGAAGAGCTTAAGCCATGTTCGTTCGTCCCGTGACAAAAGAAGGGTGAACAATGGATTTCTTGGAAATACTCAAACAAAAAGCTTTCTTGGGCAGGGAGTTCCTGACCTGGCTCTGGTTCAAATCCGAGCAGAGTGGCGGGAGGGTGGAACTCCGCGGCGATTCCGTGGTGGAGGTGATTTTCCTCAACAGATTGACCCTGGATCTGTCTGAAGCGGACACACCGCAATCGGTGACGATCAAAGGCGAGCATTCTGAGCTGAGAGAGGGCCTGGCCGCGCTCCGGGAAGGAAAGAAGATCGAAGAGACACGGGTCTCTTTACGAGGCTCGGTGAACGAGTTCACCCTGACTTTGAAGGGGACGTGGCTGTCTTTCGGATCTCTTAGAACACCGCCCGCGCTGCCGGTTGATGAGGCCGAACCCGAAGACGAATGGGAAGCCTCATTCCTGGAAAAGATCTCCTTGGTCGAAGAAGGAATCGGCCTGGTGGATGCGCTCTTCGGCCATTTCCTGAAATTAAGGCTCTCGCCTAACTGGGAAACTCACGAGCTACCTGCGATTCGGGCGTGGGTCGCCAAAGGGGAACCGGTATTGACAGGCCCGCAGTAAGTGGGTTAATAGATTCAGGATGGTCCCCGATAGCTCAATCGGCAGAGCGGGTGGCTGTTAACCACTAGGTTGTAGGTTCGAGTCCTACTCGGGGAGCCAAGTATTTCCGGCCAGGCCCATTCCGTACAGATGTTCAATCGGCAGAGTCCCGCCAAAGGCGGGCTTAATCCCGCGAGCGCGGGACTACTCGGGAAGCCAACAAAGATACATCATCCCGCTCGGTTACCGCCATTCAACCCGACTCTCGTGTCAGGTTCGAGCCGTTGCTCCTCCTTTTGCCGCCGCTGCAGTGTGCCTGCAGCCGCAGAATAAGCCACAACAATCACCGCTCATCCCCTCCTCTGAGAAATTCAAAGGCCGCTCGTGCTCGCACACCTGCGCCGCTCGCGTTTTTTTTTGCATGTCACGGAATGATGGCAAGAATTTCTTGACATTGGGAATTGGGGAGATATATTCCGCCCCGTCTTAAGAAACCAGAGGAGGGAATTGACCGTGGCAACCAAGCCGAAACCAAAGGCTGCATCAAAACCAAAGGCTACGTCAAAACCAAAGGCTGCATCAAAACCAAAGGCCACGTCGAAGCCGAAGGCCACGTCGAAGCCGAAGGCCACGTCGAAGCCGAAGGCTACGTCGAAACCAAAGAGCGCCCCGAAATCAAAGGCAGCGCCAAGAGCAAAGGCCACGTCAAAGCCGAAGGCTGCGTCAAAGCCAAAGGCTACGTCGAAACCAAAGAGCGCCCCGAAATCAAAGGCAGCGCCAAGAGCAAAGGCTACGTCAAAGCCAAAGCCTTCGTCAAAGCCAAAGGCTGCCCCGAAACCGAAGCCTAAGCCAAAGTCGAAGCCTGCGAAGAAAAAGTAGACGGCATTAGATCAATTTTTGGCTCTGGCTCTATTAATCCCGTTGGGCCTGACCGGCCACGCCTGATATAAATCAGGCCAATGGATGGTTTTGTCTGGTCGGCGTCCGTCGAAATCCTCCATCCTGCGGGATTCGATCCCGTGGAGAGCCAAACGTATCCAGCTATAGTGAACGGCCTTGAGATTTGCGCGAAAGGTCACCCTCCTCCTTCCCCCTCCCATCAAGGGAGGGGTGATAAAACCCTCTCACCGGGCGGGAGAGGGAAGAGAGAGGACGATTCCAGCCTTATCCAAAGGCGTAGCTCTCAATCCAGCCTTCTATAGGTAGTTTAAGGATAGAGCACCGGCGATGATTCTTCCTCAAAGCCTTTTTTCCGCCCCGAGATCACATTCGGCGAGAAGGTGGATAAGGGCCTATCGGCCTGCTTCAATCACCCAAGTTCAAAGGTTGTCACGCCAAACCATTTGTCCAGGGGAAAGGCCGGTTCTCGTCTGTTATACATTCTCGTCGTCCGAAACACTTCCGTCATGCCATAGCTCTTGGCGATTATTACTGCCTCAGGATTCCTTTCGGGCGTGTCCAGATATATGTGCCGGCCCATTTTCACGTCTCTTGTGAGAGCTTCGAATAATGCCCTCGCAAATTCTGCGTTGTCTGCAAACAGAGGGCCGATTTTGAACCCTTCCCGGCATTCCCTTATGACCCCATATCCTGAAAGCTTGTCGTTCTTAATAAAGCCCAAAGCTCGTGCGCCTGGTCGGCTCATCCAGCATTTTAGAAATGTCTCTCTCGAAAACCCGAATACCTCACCATCATATGCCATAACACTTGAGAATGGCGCGTCGGAAAGCTCAATGACTTCGGGAGCCACGCTCCATTGTTCACTCTTGAGCCACCTAAATCGATGATTCGAGTAACAAGGTTTGAACTCGGGCTTCTTGCGAGAGACAAGATCCGGCCTGACACTATCAAGCCCTATGCAGCGGTCCTGTAAATATCGTAGCCCCTCGTCCCACAACCGCACCCCATAATTTCTGTTGCGGACTTCCGGCTTTACGATATAGAAGCCCATGAATCCGTACGATTCACCGTATGTAACCGCCGAAACCATTGCTACGGGTTCATTATCCAGCAATCCAATCAGAAAGCCGTTGGGATCTGCAGCGTAGAAACAATCCGCATCATGAATCCCGGGATTCCAACCCTCTGCTTCAGCCCAATCTATGGCGATATCAATTTCGCTTCTCATCATTCTCCGTATAGAGAAAGCGTCCGCATTCATGGCAAAGCTCCTCTTAGTAAATTACTCTTTGCAGAACGTGCTCCTCTCGAATATCAGGCTTCGGTCGCTTATTACGAACCAAGACCGAGGCGTGACCGCGGTGTTCTTGCCGGGCCCGGACGAGTTCACCGCGGTCGAATGCGGAATCTTGCGGATCTTCCAAGTTGCGCCTCCAACATATCGCTTGGAACGATTCTATCACTCAGGCTCGTTGGGCAAAACTAAATAAATTCTCGTCGAGCAGGGATTTGCTCCGAAATGGACGCAGATCAATTCTGACCGACCCCCTGCCCCGCGCCCTTCCCAAAAAGAGCATGCGCCGCTTTTGTGCCTATTATGGTGAACGGCATTGAGATTTCCGCCAAAGGTCACCCTTCCCCCTCCCATCGAGGGAGGGGGTTCTGGAAACTCTCTCCCCTGGCGGGAGAGGGCAGGGCGAGGGGGATTCCAGCCTTATCCAAAAGCGCAGATCTGAACGCAGTCTTCCATAGTTTTGGATGAACGGCGATACCCGAAGTACTCCTTGACTGAGTCGCTTGGGGTAAGTACGCTCGGAAATAGGACGAAGGGAACTCTTTTCCGCGATGCGACGACGGTTTTGCCTGGAGAAGGTCGTTTGGAAATGAAACGAATCAAGCGACTCAGTAAGATTCTGCGCGGTATGTGCATAGTGGGGCTGATTCTTGTCCCTCTCTGGCACGCGACCTGTCCAGTATTAGCCGGCTCTTCAGATTTCAGCATAAGGAGCGATCACCTCAAGATTGGGGTACGATTGCTCGGTTCCGAGCAGTTGCTGCAAAAGGCGTTCAACGTCGCCTTGGACCCGGCTGCTACTGTTCTCGCTATGATCGGCCTATATCTATTGACACGCCTGTTCGGCCTTTATTCACAAGGACAAGTGTTCACGCGGGAGGACGTTTCCGCGCTAAGGCGTATAGGATATTTTCTCGTGGTGTGGTTGGCCTTCGGTCAGATTGGCCGCCTTCTGAAAGTGCCGTTGCAGACAGAGAGCCTTATCGATGCAAGCGCTCAAGCGATAGCGTTCGGGATCGAAACCGCAGTGGCAATTTGCTATGCGGTGTTGGTATTCCTTCTCATTTGGATCATGGCCGATGGGCGCAGATTGGCGAATATGCAGCAGGGGATAAACACGGGCAGAATTGGACGAGTGAGCGGAATTCTTCGACTCGCTTGTCTGGTTGCGCTTGTTCTGTCACCCGTCGCCGAGGTTCTGTATTGGGGACATGTGGAATATTGGCGCGCCTTGCACGTTAACGACTTCACAGGCCCATGGCCCACGGTTGCGGACAAGCTGCCGATGTCCGAATTAACCAAGGTCGTCGGTTTCGTGGCAAGACTCTTCCCTCTAATCGTCATAATGATTGCGCTGGCGTTCTTGTCTAAGCTACTCAGCCTTGTTTCGCGCGGCGAGGCTTTCAGCTCAGCCGCGGCTCGTTGCGCGCGTGCGATCGGATATGCCATCATCATTGGACAGATTCTTCGTCCTTTCTATGATTCTCTGACTACTGTAGCTTTTTCGCTTAATGCTCCGCCGGACATTAAAGCGGGCAGTATTGGCTTTGGAGCAAGCAATTTGTCTTACATCACTTTTGGGCTCATGGTCCTCCTTCTTTCCCGCATTCTCTATGAGGGCCGAGAACTGAAAGAATGGCCTCAGGAATACGCGGAGATTTGTTAGGGCTGCTCCAAAGGCACGAGCCGGCGCAGCCGCGCCACTCTAGGGAGGCGAGAAAATTTCGGAGAATCCCGGTGCGCCAGCCGATCGGACAGTAAGTCGCGAAGAGCCTCGGCCACCCGGGTCGCTTGGCGTCAACCAGACCGGAGGGAGATAAGGCCATGTATAAGAAGATATTGGCGCCTTTGGATGGGTCCGAGAACGACGAAGTGGTCTTGGACCATGTGAAGAGGTTGGCCAAAGAGTTTGGAGCAGCCGTAAACGCGATCATGTTGTTTCGACTCGCGCCGGCCGACGACCCGTTCGAGAGAAACATACAGATGGAAGACGGGTCGTTAGGCTGGAAGGCCAAACGCAAGGCTGAGTCGTACCTGCCTCAGGTTGAGAAGGCTTTGGCCGACGAAGGAATCCCGGTAAGCGCGGAATTCCTTGTGGTGGAACAACCCGAGGCTGACGCGATTGTGAAATACGCGGAAGAAAAAGGTTGCGATCTTATCGTGTTTGCCAATCGCGAGCGGTCGCCTATCGGCAGGTTCTTTTTCGGCAACATCGAAGAAAAGGTGCGACGGCGAACTACGCTGCCTGTGCTTTTCGTCTCGGCGCGCAAGTCATAAGGAGGAGAGCCAATGAACTCCGAGAACATCATAGATCTGCTCAATCGGCTCCTGGAAGCAGAACTCATGGCGGTGGAATATTATACCATTCATGCAGATGCCATTGCCGAGCCGGAGATCGCCGAAGGCGTGAAGGCAATAATTCCCGCGGAAGTAAGCCATGCGGTCAATTTAGCTGAAAGAATCAAACAACTTGGCGGAGCGCCTGTCGGGTCCGACGGGGAAGCGTCGAGAAAAGGCCGGGAAATGGGTGAACGGAGCAAGCTTGATGGCGCCCTCGCCATGCTCAGGCTCGAACTGACGCAGGAACAACTGGCCATCAAAGCCTATGCCGAGCCTGTGGCCGATATTCTGCACGACATGGTGACCCTGGAGATGCTCGAAGAGCAGCTCTTCGACGAAATGCGTCACGCCAAATGGCTCAAACAGAGGATACTCGAGTTGGAGGCGAAGGCGCCATAGCGGAGGGGTTGGCGCATTCCTCATTTCAAGCCCTATTCTTGCCATTTCCGCGGGTAGCGAGCATACTATGGAGGACAAAGGAGGCTTGCATATGCCTGCGTTCAAGAATGCTATGGAAATCTTCAAATTGCTGCCGGGGACCAATTGCAGAAAATGTCTTGTTCCGACTTGTTTGGCCTTTGCGGTTTCGGCATTCAAGGGTGACAGCAGTCTGCGAGACTGTCCCTACCTGGACAGGACTCTGCTTGAGCAATATGAAGCGCATTCTCCTAATTGGATGACAATGGAACAAGGATATCAAGAATCGCTGGAACCGTTGAAACGAGAAGTTGCCACAATCGATTTTCCATCGTCAGCAGAGAGACTGGGAGCATCCGTTTCCGGAGACCGGTTAGTGATCAACTTACTCGGCAGGGGCTTTCAAGTTTCTCCGGACGGGAGCGTTGCTTCAGCCTGCCACGTGCACGCCTGGGTAACCGTTCCGTTGCTCAACTATATAATATCCTGCGCAGGACGGGCCCTGTCAGGAAAATGGGCGCCTTTCAGAGAACTCAGAGACGGAGTATCGTGGGGGCCGCTCTTCGAAGACCAATTCGAGATCCCTCTCAAACGAATCGCCGATAGCCACACCGATCTCTTTGAGATCATGATCCAGATATTCAATGGACGGCCTGAGCCCTCTCCTATTGGAGCCGACATTTCGATCGCTCTGCAGCTCTTGCCCAGACTTCCAATTCTCATATGTTATTGGAAGCCGGAAGATGGGCTTGAATCCTCCCTCAAAGTTCTTGTGGATACCACGGCCGAAGAAAATCTGAATATTGAATCCATCTTCATACTCTGCGTCGGACTTATGAGAATGTTCGCAAAGATCGCCGACAGCCACGATCCAACGTCTTAAACAAAGTCGAAGGCATTCGGTGGGAGATAACCGTGGATCCATCCGAACATGCGTCCTGGCCCCCGATGAGCCGGCCGGTGAAAGGGGTGCTCGTGAGGGCGCACGGCGGAGATAGTCTCTGCGCCAAGTTTACGCCAATCGGTTATGGATGGGTGTTGAAAGCGCTGGGTTTTTGGCGCAACGCGGTCTCAGGAGGCGGCTGTAGTGATGTTATACCAACTCCAATAGCTAAAGAGCTATGAATCATGAAAGGCTCCGGCTTCGGTCGGCGCTCCGGGGCTTCGCCTCGGAGGTCGGCGGCAAAAGCGCATCGTTGCGCAACAATTTGGAGAGGAGACTCATCTCCCCTCCAAAGCTCCCGATACGTAAACCCGGCCAGGAGCCCCTCATGCCGACAGATTTCATAGGAATTCGCTTTCCAACGAGTGACTTGTGAGCGGCTGAGGCTGGGGGTCCGGTTCACTACGAATGACACAGAGCCGTCGGATCTCCGTTCACCAGACCCCCAACCCGCCGCCCATGCCATATTGTCTCTTTGAATGCAGCTTCGTATAACGCTTGAGAAGGTATAAGATTTTCAAGAAATATGTGGGAGCGGAAGGGAAACGTCTAGTGTTTCCAAATCTACAAAGAGGTGAGAGACCGTGAATGCGCTCAGAAGCGAGCCGGGAGACAGAATTCAGTATTGACCCTTACCGGAGAGGGATGTTTTATTTTCGCATCTCCCTTGGCTGAACGCCACCGCGCGGTGTTCGGGTGAGCGGCCATACGCAAAGTACTGCTTGACCGGGTCACTTGGGGTGAGGTACGCTCGGAAACGGGACACTGGAGGTCTTTTTCGGGCATATCACGACGATGGGGGCGCCTTGCGCTAAAGGATGGGCTTGCTTCTTCGATGGCGCCGGGTACGATCCTCGGCCGCGCGCGGTCCAACGCGCGTGAAACGAAAAAACCACCGCACTATGTCGGCTTGAACCCTAACGGACTATGGCGAGCCGGTCAGCCTTCTCGGGCCACGTGGAATTACGCCGGCGACCTGATGATTTCGGAGCGCATCGATCAGCGTGATGGTGAGGGAAAACACATGGAAACCGAAACGGTTCTAAAACGCACGCAAGCCTCTATGGTTCTGGCGCAGGGCGCGGTTATCGGCGTCTTGGGATTTAACGTGCTGGAAATACTCAGCACAAAAGTCTATGGGTTTGACGCTCTGCACTGGCAGGGCTTTCTTACGAATTCGTTGTTGGGCGCGGCGGCAGGTTTGATTGTCGGGTTCCTGGTCCTCAAGCGCACCCGAGCGGAGGAGGGCCTGAGGGTTCTCAATAATGAGTTGGAGCAGAAGGTTCGACAGCGGACTTCGGAATTAAAAGCGGCGAACGACGATTTGAAATACGAAATCAGCGAGAGGAAACTCGCTGAAAGAAAGCTGTACAAGACGTTGATAAGACGAAACGCCATTCTAGACAATATTCCTGATATGGCGTGGCTGAAAGATAGTGAAGGAACGTTCCTGGCCGTAAACGACCCCTTTGCAAAGGCTTGCGGCATCTCAAAAGAGGAACTCTGCGGCAAAACCGATTTCGATTTCTGGCCTCAAGAACTGGCCAAAAGGTACAGAGACGACGACGAACAGGTTATGAAAACCCGCAAAAGGAAAAGCATTGAAGAGACACTGGTTCACACGGAGGGGCGGGATGTGTGGATCGAAACCATAAAATCTCCCATTTATGATGACAATGGAGAGGTAATAGGGACTACGGGAATTGCGAGGGACATAACCGAGCGTAAGCAAATGGCCGAAGACCTTCGGCGTCGGCTCGGAGAATGAGCTATTGTAGAACAGGTCGCAAAATCCGGCAGCCGTTGGCTTCGTTGCCGGGGGGTATCCTTTTTGTTTGACCTACCAAACGCCGTGTCGCCGGGCTCGCCGCAAACGCCCCATCTTTCAAATGCGTGCAGCCCAGGCGCATGATATGGGTAAGGGAAGCCGGTTAACCTCTCCGCTCAATTGCTTCGAGCTGATATGTAAGACCAGGTTCTGAGACCGGCAATCGGCGCGGCAAAGTTGTCCGACCACATTCGAAAGGTCCCATGCGCGTTGCATGTTCTCTCATAGGAGGTTATGGTAAAGGAAATTGGACTGCCAAACAAGGAGGAGCGCCGTGGTGGCGAGAGTTGCACTGGGTTTGATCATCAGCTCAATTCTAATGGTTTCCTGGGTGAGCGCCGAGAAAACCGGGCTCAATCAGGATGAAATCGCAATTCGCAAAGCCATTGAAACCTATGTAGAGGCTTATAATCGTGGGGATGCCTCGGCTGCGGCTACTCACTGGAGCCGGCAAGGCTCGTACCTGACCATCACCGGGGAATACGCTAAAGGTCCGGACAAAATAAGGGCTGCCTTGGACCAGTTTTTTGCCGAGAACAAGGGCATCCAGGTGAAGGTGGCGATTTTCGACGTTCAACTTCAATCGGCTGGTCGAGCAATAGCTAAGGGTTTTGCCGTGTTCCAGCGGCCGGGAGAAGAGAGCGACGAAGTTCTTTTCACGGCCACGCACGTGAAAGAAGGCGGCTCATGGAAGCTCCTTAAGGTAGAAGAAGAGGAATCCGCTGTCCCTCTGGGCACAATCGCTAGACTTGGTGAACTCGAATGGCTCATTGGAGATTGGGTGGACCAGGACGAGAGTGGCAGTGTTGAAACAACCTTTCGGTGGGCCAAGGATTACTCGTTCATTAACGGCGCCTTTCGAGTCATTGTTGGGGATCGCGTCGATCTCGAGGGTACACAAGTCATTGGTTGGGACCCTGTGGCAAAAAGGATTCGTTCGTGGATATTCGATACCAGAGCAGGCTTTGGGGAAGGTGAATGGTCCAGGGCGGGCAATACGTGGACGGTAAAATTGAGGAGCGTCCTCGGGACTGGTCAAAAAGCTTCATCGCTGAATATCTATACATATGTGGATCCAAACTCATTCACCTGGCAGTCCGTTGGCCGAGAAGTTGGTGGAGAGCTTCTTTCGGACATCGATGAGGTTCGGGTAGTGCGAAAGAACGCTGAAAAAGCACAAGCAAAGCCTAGGAAATAAGGGAGGAGCTAATGAAAAGACTAGCTCTTTTGGCTCTACCTATAGGATTCATATTTTGTCTGATTCTGGTTGCCGAAGACGGTTTCTCACGAGGCGGCGGCGGACGAGGCGGCGGCGGACGAGGCGGCGGTTTTGGAGGTGGTGGAGGCGGCTACAGGGGAGGAGGCGCTTCGTACCATGGCGGTGGTGCTGCTCATCGCAGTCCGTCCATGAGTTCCCATTCCCCCTCGCGGTCATCAGTATCTCAATCAAGACCAGCGCAATCCACCAAGGTTGCCTCTCAGCCTCAGCGTCCTTCGACTCCCAGTAAGGTGGCGTCTCAACGCCCCAGTCCTTCTGGCCAAAAGCCTTCTTCGGCTGCCGGTTCAAGCCTTCAGACAAAGCCACCCGGGGCTGGGCAGTGGAAACCGAGCCAGAGTCAACTTCAGCAGTTCTTGAATCTTCCCCAACAAGGGGGAAAAGGTTTGTGGGATCTGAGTAAAATTGGCGCGGGTGCTGCCGCGGGAGCGCTGGGATATGCCGGGGCACAGCAATTGCTGGGCGGCGAAAGGCCTAGTTCAGGCGACAGACCTGGGGGGGCTGACAGGCCCGGGCTAGGAGATCGTGCCCTTGCAAGTACGCTCCCTGCAGAAAGACCAGGCGCAGGCGGGCGTCCTGGTGTGGGAGATAGACCGGGCATAGGAGATAGACCGGGTATAGGAGACAGACCCGGTATAGCGGATCGTCCGAGTCAGTTGCCTTCACGGCCAAATTCAGGGCAAATTCGCGACAACATTCAGGGCAGGTACGACAACCTTTTTACGCCTGACTGGTGGAAAGATCACCCCGGAATGGCCCAAGCTTACTGGCAAAACTTCGGGAAATATCAATACGCACGTAATCACTGGTGGAGGCACGCGGCTTGGGCTTCCTTGGCCGGTTGGGTGGCAGGAAGTTCATGGGGATCACCAGCTTACTATGATTACGGTGAGGGTATCTATTACGAGGATGAGCAGGTATACTCGAACGGAAAACCTGTAGCGAGCGCGGAGGAATATTATCAACAGGCGAGTGACCTCACTACCAGCGCTCCGCCGGCGGCTCAGACAGCAGAAGCGGAGTGGCTGCCGTTAGGGGTTTTCGCTGTGTCGAGGGAGAAGGCCACTGATTCAAATGCGCTCCTGCAGCTTGCGGTGGACAAAAACGGCGTTATAGCCGGGACATATTATAACGTCGCGACAGACATTGGTCGGCCTGTGAGAGGCATGGTCGACAAAAAGACCCAAAGGGCTGCATGGACTTTTTCCGACGGTAAGAACACGGAAATTATCATGGAGACGGGACTTTTCAATCTGACACAAGATCAAACTGAAGCGCTTGTGCATTTTGGCAAAGATAAGACCCAGCAATGGCTCATGGTTCGACTTAATGAGCCGAAAGAAACCGAAACCGCAAAAGAAGACCGAAAATAGGCTTAGATGTGGACCTTGATCTGAACACTCCAGCAGCCAAGAGGGGGAGAAGGTGAGTGCTATCGCCAGGTACACCGAGTTGGGGCTTGTGAACACCAAGGGCATGTTCACGAAGGCCATGAAAGATCGGTATGCCATCCCGGCGTACAACTTCAACAACATGGAGCAGCTTCAGGCGATCATTATGGGCTGCTCCGAATCAAGATCTCCTGTGATTCTCCAGTGCTCAGGCAGCGCCATAAAATACATGAATTCAACACTTCTGAGGTTGATGGTGAAAGGAGCAGTGGAGATGATGGAGGATCTCAGTGGCTCTGTGCCGGTGGCGCTTCACCTAGACCACGGAGACTCTTTTGAACTGTGCCGGTCATGCATAGATTCCGGGTTTTCATCCGTGATGATAGATGGATCTCATTATTCACTTGAAGAGAATATTAGGCTCACGAAACAAGTGGTGGATTATGCAGCTGAACAGGACGTAACCGTTGAAGGAGAACTCGGCGTCTTATCAGGAGTCGAGGACACTGTGTCCTCCGAGGTGTCACACTACACGAAGCCCTCAGAGGTGGAGGAATTCGTGGGACGAACCTCTGTTGACAGTCTAGCCATCTCTATCGGCACTTCCCACGGGGCTTACAAGTTTAAGCTCCAACCTGGCGAGGAGCCACCGTCTCTCCGTTTTGACATTTTGGAGCAAATTGAGCGCCTAGTTCCCGGTTTTCCCATAGTGCTGCACGGGGCCTCATCGGTAATGCCCGAGTATGTTGCAATGATCAACAGGTTCGGAGGCAAGATGGATGAAGCGGTGGGCATTCCGGAGGAGCAGTTGAGGCAGGCTGCAGCATCCGCGGTCTGCAAGATCAATATCGACAGCGATGGAAGGCTTGCCATGACCGCCACAATCCGCAAGGTTTTTGCAGAAAAACCCGGGGAGTTCGATCCGCGCAAGTACCTAGGGCCGGCGCGTGATGAGCTGATCAGAATGGTCAAGTACAAAAACGAGCATGTCCTGGGAAGCGCAGGTCACGCATGAGGACCCAATCGGGTATGTTCCCCGAAGTAAAGTTCTCATCAGTTCAAAGAGGTTTCGTGTCATGGAGGAATTGAAGAGTTCGGACTTCGAGATTCAAAGGCTGGGGGAATGCAGGATTCCCTCTCCCATGGCAGCCGCCCAATTCGTGAGTGATGAGGAACGTGTCCTCTATCATGGGACTCTCGGAGAAATTCAGGGCTTCCTCGGTTCCGGGCAAGGGCCCCCCGCTTTCGAGATGGCAGGTCCTAGGAGGCAAATCTTCTTTGATCCCACGAAACTGAAATGCGGAATCGTGACCTGCGGGGGCTTGTGCCCAGGCCTTAACGACGTGATACGATCCATAACGCTCGGGCTGTTTCACCATTACGGAGTTCCGACCGTCTTCGGATTCCCATACGGCTACGAAGGACTCACAGAGAAATTCGGACACAAACCTATTGAACTCACCCCCGACCTGGTTGCCGACATTCAGGAACAAGGTGGTACCATTCTGGGATCTTCTCGCGGACCGCAGGATGTTGAGGAGATGGCCGACACACTTGAACGCATGAAAGTGGGCGTCCTGTTCACTGTAGGCGGAGACGGAACACTCCGAGGAGCCAGAGCCATTGCACAAGAAATCGGCCGACGCGATTTAAAGATCGCTGTCATAGGCGTGCCCAAAACCATCGACAATGACATATCTTCCGTGGATATGTCGTTCGGTTTTGTCACGGCTGTGAGCGAAGCGAGAGGCTCCATCTATGCTGCTCATGCGGAAGCCCTCGGGGCGAGAAACGGGGTCGGGCTTGTAAAACTGATGGGGAGAGAGTCGGGTTTTATTGCGGCCTACGCATCAGTTGCCACAAACCATGTCAACTTCTGCCTGGTTCCCGAGGTTAGGTTCACGGTGGAAGCATTCCTTCGAGCGCTCGAAGACAGGTTGAAACATCGCGGCCATGCTGTGGTCGTCGTAGCCGAAGGCGCGGGGCAAGATCTTATTCAAGGAACAGGAGAGATGGACGCGTCGGGAAACGTTCGATTCAGTGACGTGGGACTGTATCTGAAAGACCAGATTGTTCAATACTTCAAGAAAACCGGCACGGAACTCAACCTGAAATACATTGATCCGAGCTATACGATTAGGAGCATGCCTGCGAGTCCTTACGACTCCGCTTTTTGCTTGATGCTGGGACACAACGCGGTTCATGCGGCAATGGCGGGGAGAACCAATATGGTTGTCGGCGGCTGGCGCCGTCAGTTCACGCACGTACCCATTGCGTTGGCCGTTGCTGCTCGGAGGAAGATAGACCCCGATGGAAGGCTTTGGAGTAACGTGCTTTCCTGCACAGGTCAGCCGCATCCGATGGCAAAAGACATGCTCAAAACCGACATGGAGCTTCCTTCCTCAGCATACGGGAGGTCCTCATGAAAATACTTCGCGCCGGCAGAATGGAACGCTGCATTGGGTGCTATTCCTGCTCTCTCGCGTGCGCAAGACTGCTGCACCGGAGCCTGTCTTGGCATCGCAGCGGGATTCGAATCCGCTCTGCCGGCGGTTTGAGCACCGGATTCGAGGCACAGGTTTGTCTCGGCTGCGACCCTGCCCCCTGCGCGGAAGCTTGTCCCACTGACGCGTTTCGTCAGCGAAAGGGAGGCGGGGTAAAGGTGAAACGGAATTCATGCATTCGCTGCGGCGAGTGCTCTCAGGCTTGTCCGGTAAATGCCGTGTACATGGATTCGGAAACGGGGCTGCCGATAGTGTGCATCCATTGCGGGCGATGCGCGGCTTTTTGCCCTCACGATTGCCTGGAGATGTTTGAATCTGCCGTCGGAGAAGAAGATGATCAATGAAGAAGCGTTTCGGGTCCTGGTGGTAAACCTGACCGAAGGCAAGAGCGAACCCGTCCTCTTCGGCAGTCCAGCGGAATTGCTGGGTGGAAGCGGCCTAGCCGCGGGCCTTTTCGCTTCGCATGGCATCATGGACGCGCCTGCAGATCATCCGGATCAGCCGTTGATCTTTGCCATCGGCCCACTCACCGCCTACTTTCCCCTCATGAGTAAGGTAGTCTTGGGGTTCAAGTCCCCATACAACGGGCAATATGCGGAAAGTCACGCAGGCGGGCGGCTGGGATTGGCTTTGCGTTTCGCGGGCTATGACGCGCTTGTGATCAAGGGCGTAGCTCAAACACCTTCGTGCCTCATTGTGGGCAGCCGGAGCATAGGAATCCGTGACGTCCATTACTTGTGGGGTCTTGATGTCCTGAGCGCGGGAAAACATCTCAGGCGGTTTTGCGGCCGAGATTCCGGCCACAGGAGCATTCTTCGCATCGGACCGGCCGGAGAGCGAGGGGTTACATTCGCAAGCGTCAATGTGGACACATACCGACACTTTGGTCGGCTTGGCGGCGGAGCAGCGATGGGAGCCAAGCGACTCAAGGGAATTATTGTGCTCGGTGACGGAAGTTCACCACTTCCCGAAGGGAAAGCCTACCGCGATCTGTACAAAACAGTGTATCAGGAAGTTACCCAAACACCGGCGATGAAGAAATACCACGATCTGGGGACTCTTGAGAATATGCTTCCTCTTAATGAACTCCATGCCGTTCCGTGGCGAAATCTCCAGGCCACGCATGATGAAAATGTTCGCGGGATCACCGGCCAACGATTTGCCGAGGAGTTGCTCCTTCGCAAGACAGCGTGTTCGGGATGCCCGGTCGGATGCATCCACGTGGGACTGCTACGAGAGCAGTTTGCGGAACAGAATGAGTTCCAGTACCGGCAGGTGTCCTACGATCATGAACCGGTTTTCGCCGCAGGTTCCATGCTTGGCGTCACGAAAGCCGGCGGTGTGCTCACACTTCTGGAGGAAATGGAACGCCAGGGGCTGGACGTGATGAGCGCGGGCGTCGCGCTTGCATGGGCAACGGAGGCGTTTGAGCGCGGCATCCTCACTGACAAGGAAACCGTGGTTCCCCTGTCCTTCGGAGATGTTGAAAAGTATCGCGAGGCTGTGAGGCATCTGGGATTGCGCACAAACGATTTTTATCACTTGTTGGGTCAAGGCGCTTTGGCGGCCGCGGCCCGCTACGGCGGAAGTGACTTTGCGTGCGTGCTCGGACAGGAGATGGCGGGATATGCCACCGGTGAGGTGTTCTTTGCCTCCCACGCGTACGGTTTTCGGCACTCACACCTTGACAGCGCAGGGTATAGTTACGATCAAAAGGCGGATTCCAAGAAATCCGAGGATGCTGTGGCGTTCCTGATCGAAGAGGAGCGGCGCCGGGTGCAACTCACCTGCATGGTATCGTGCCTCTTTGCTCGGAACGTCTATTCCGAGGAACGTCTCCAGGAGTGTCTTAGCTCTATAGGGAGGCCTCAGCTTGCCGACTCGGTCGTGGTTCGGTCAAGAGACGTCCAGGCGAGACGTTGGCAACTAAAGTATCAGACAGGGTACAACCCCGGACATATCTCGATTCCAAAGAGATTCGGAGAAGTCACCACGTGGAAAGGACCGGTCGATATGGTATTCATGGATGCAGTCGCGCTTGAGTATCAGAACGCGGTCCGCAAATTGGCGGACGCAGGGCAAGGCGTTCAGAGTCCTTGACGAGGCGGGAGAGAGACTCGTCGCAAAACACGAATAGGTTTACATTGCATTGGAGTTGAGGGGATTGTGATGGGTAGACAAGGCGGCGCCGGAGAACAAACACAAGATTTGTGGGGAAGTCGTCGGGGCTTGAGTCTTGCTGCGCTCAAGCGTGGTTTTGGGGACCACCTGAGATACTCTCAGGGACGAATCCCAAAGATAGCCACACTGAATGACCAGTACATGGCTCTTGCTTATACGGTGAAAGACCGGTTGCTTCATCGCTGGGTTCGGAGCGCGGAGACATACATGAAAGGGGATCTTCGCGCGGTCAGCTATCTTTCCGCCGAATTCCTTCTGGGGCCGCAGCTTGCGAACAATCTGATCAACCTGGGGATCTATGAAGAGGTGCGAGAAGCTGTCGAAGCATCCGGGGGGGACTGGAACGCTCTCTTGGAGCACGAACCCGAACCCGGGTTAGGGAACGGCGGTCTTGGCCGACTCGCCGCATGCTTCTTGGATTCTCTTGCCACTCTCCAGATCCCCTCCATAGGATACGGGATACGCTACGAATTCGGGATCTTCTCGCAGAGCATTCAAGACGGCAAGCAGATCGAAACCACTGATAAGTGGCTCTGTCTGGGGAATCCCTGGGAAAGTCACAGACCGGAAATAGCCTACGAGGTAAAGCTCGGAGGCCATACGGAGCATGTGCAGGGCGACGATGGGCGTCGTCAAGTTCGCTGGGTTTCGAATCGAGTCGTGAAAGGAGTGGCGTACGACACTCCTGTGCTGGGTTACAAGGTAAACACCTGTAACACGTTGCGGCTCTGGAAGGCCGAGGCGGCGGAATCTTTCGACTTTCAGGCATTCAACGTAGGGGACTACTATGGCGCTGTTGAGGAGAAAGTCTTCTCGGAAAACCTCACGAAAGTGCTTTACCCAAATGACGAACCCACGCAAGGAAAGCAACTCCGCCTGGAACAGCAGTATTTTTTTGTATCATGCTCATTGCAGGACATGCTGCGCATGTGCTCTATGGGGAATTTGCCTCCCACAAGATTTCACCAAGTCTTTTCGGTCCAATTAAATGACACCCATCCGGCGCTGGCCGTGCCGGAGCTGATGCGCCTCCTCCTCGATGAGCATGGCCTCGGATGGGACGAAGCATGGGAGGTTACACAGAAAACCTTCGGTTATACAAATCACACGCTGCTGCCCGAAGCCTTGGAGAAATGGCCCTTACCATTGTTCCGCTCGCTTCTTCCCAGACATTTGGAAATTGTTTTCGAGATCAATCATCGCTTTCTGGAAAAAGTTCGAGCGCGATACGTGGGGGATGACGATCGCGCGGCTCGAATGTCTTTGATCGACGAAACCGACGAAAAGCACGTCCGCATGGCAAACCTCGCGTGTGTCGGCAGTTTCGCGATAAACGGGGTGGCGGAGCTGCACACCGATCTTCTCAAACGTCATGTGCTCCGCGACTTTTACGAATTCTTTCCGGAGAAGTTCAGCAACAAAACCAACGGGGTCACCCCTCGGCGATTCATAGTTTTGAGCAACCCCAGGCTGGCCGACTTGATCACTCGTAAGGTCGGAGATGGCTGGATCACGGACCTGGACCAACTCCGGAAACTTGAGGACCTTGCGGAGGACGAAGACTTCAAGAGCGAATGGAATCGCATCAAGAGGCTAAACAAGATTGATCTGTCTGAAGCGATTCGTGATCGCACCGGAATTGTCATCGACCCGGACTCGCTTTTCGATATCCAGGTGAAACGTTTTCACGAATATAAGCGACAACATCTCAATGTGATGCACGTTCTCACACTGTACAGCCGCATGAAACAGGATCCGAATATTGACATCTCGCCCCGAACCTTCATTTTCGGCGGGAAAGCCGCCCCCGGCTACTTCATGGCAAAGTTGATCATCAGGCTGGTCAACGCGGTGGCGAACGTGGTGAACCACGATCCGGACGTGCGGGATCGTATCAAGGTGGTCTTCTTTCCCGACTTCAACGTAAAGAATTCCCGGTTGATCTACCCCGCGGCGGATCTCTCGGAACAGATTTCTACAGCGGGCAAGGAGGCTTCAGGAACCGGGAACATGAAGTTCTCCATGAATGGGGCGCTTACGATTGGCGCCTTGGATGGCGCTAATGTGGAGATCAGAGAAGAAGTGGGACCCGAGAATTTCTTCCTCTTCGGTCTCACCGCCGAGGAAGTCTACAACCTGAAATCCGCCGGTTATCGGCCTCGTGACATCTACGAAAGTAACGATCAATTGAGAACCGTCATCGACCTTATCGGTTCCGGGCATTTTTCTTCCGGTGAGTCGGAGTTGTTCAAACCTCTCGTTGATTCGCTGCTGTATCATGACGAGTACCTGCTGTTTGCCGATTATCAATCGTACGCTGACTGTCAGGACCGTGTCGGCCGGACCTACCGTGATCGAAATACCTGGACACGAATGTCGATCCTCAATGCGGCTCGAATGGGAAAGTTCTCATCCGATCGCGCGATTCGACAGTATTGCGATGAAATCTGGAAGGTAAGCCCCGTGCCGATCAGTCTCGAAGACGGGGATGAAGAGGTATGATAAAGGATGGCCTATGACTTATTTCGAGACCCAGACCGGAACGCGCTACCCTTTGGGCGCCATCTGGCGGGCGCAAGGAACGAACTTCTCCGTTTTCAGTAGACACGCGTCTTCTGTTGAGTTGCTGCTCTACGAAAAGGCGGACAGTCCGATACCTCTACAAGTCATTAAGTTGGATCCGTCCGTGAACCGGACATTCTTTTTCTGGCACGTCTACGTTGTCGGACTGCCCAAGGGTGTTCATTACACCTGGAAGGTTGACGGTCCAGGCGACACGCGCGGTTCAGGCTTCCGGTTTGACAAGCGTAGAGAACTCCTCGATCCTTGGGCGCGGGCAGTCACCAATACATTATGGGATCGCCGCGCAGCTTCTCGGACTGACCTTGTGGCGTGGCCGGCTATGCGCGCCATGGTCATCGACGCGAGATACGACTGGGAAAATGATCGACCAATCGATCATGCCAATGAAAACATGATCATTTACGAAATGCATGTAGGCGGGTTCACCAAACATTCTTCTGCGCGTGTGGCTCACCCGGGAACTTTTGCCGGTATCATCGAAAAGATCCCGTATCTGAAGGCTCTCGGGATTACTCATGTGGAACTGCTCCCCCTAATGGCTTTTGATGAGCAAGACGTGCCGGACCGCGCGGCCGAACACGGGCTGAAAAATTTCTGGGGATATAGCACGCACAGCTTCTTCTGTCCCCATCCCGGATACTGCGTTTCTCCGGAAGAGGGGACGCATCTGAATGAGTTCCGCGACATGGTGAAATCTTTGCACCGCGCGGGCATCGGGGTCATTCTCGACGTGGTATTCAATCACACCGCCGAAGCGGGAGGATCCGGGCCGGTTATCAATTTCAAAGGATTCGGCAACGAGACCTTTTATCACCTCGATCCATTGGATCGGAGTGTTTATCGAGACTACACGGGATGCGGAAACACGGTCAACTGCAATCATCCGATAGTTACGGCGTTCATATTAGAGTGTCTGGAGTTTTGGGTCCGGGAAATGCATGTTGACGGCTTCAGATTCGATCTCGCAAGTGTATTGGCTCGCGGAGAGGACGGCAATCCCCTCTACAATGCGCCTCTCCTCTGGAGCATCGAATTCTCGTCCGCCCTGGATAGGGCCAAAGTAATCGCCGAAGCTTGGGACGCGGCCGGTCTGTATCAAGTGGGGGATTTTCCGGGATTTCGATGGGCCGAGTGGAATGGCCGATACCGAGATGTGATAAGGCGCTTCGTACGCGGCGATCGAGGCTTGATTGGCGAAGTCGCCACGCGGATTAGCGGCAGCAGCGATCTGTACGAGGACGACGGGCGATTGCCGGGAAACAGTATCAATTTCATCACGTGTCACGACGGTTTCACTTTACACGATCTGGTTGCTTACGGCCAAAAACACAATGAAGCCAACGCTGAGGATAACAGAGACGGGACAGACGATAATCTAAGCTGGAATTGTGGTCTTGAAGGTGAGACGGACGATCGGCAAATCCTCGAACTCCGAAAACGTCAGGCAAAGAACTTCATTGCAATTCTGTTACTCAGCCAGGGAGCGCCTCTCCTGCTTGCGGGAGATGAAGTTTTGAGAACTCAAATGGGTAACAATAACGCCTATTGCCAGGACAACGAACTCGGCTGGTTTGATTGGACACTTACAGAAACGAACCGAGATATGTTGCTCTTTGTGAGCGGAATGATTGTGTTTCGAAAACGTCATCCGTGCCTGATGCAGGGACGATTTCTTACCGGGAACAAAGCCGAGAACAAAAGTATTGCCGATGTGACCTGGCACGGAGCAAAGCTCTATAACCCGCGGTGGGAAGAACGAGAAGCGCAGGTCTTGGGTTTTACTTTAGCAGGCGCGGCGCCTGGAGAGGAGAACGTTCACGTTATCATGAACATGTCTGCGGACGAGATAATGATTGAGCTTCCCTATTTGGAGCGGGAAACGTGGTTCCGGGCTTTAGACACGACCCAGCCCTCCCCGTCGGATATTGTGGAACCGAAGAATCAGGTCCCGATACCTGAAAGGAAATACTTGGTAGGCCGACGAAGCGTGGCGGTAATGGAGAGTAGACCGATGAGGCCCTGAAAGAACTTCCACCGCAGGCCGCGGATTGGCAACATCTGAGCCCATCGACTTGAAGCCTGGAAAGAAGCTCACGCTATCGATGGAAGGAATTCCCGGAGATGCGAAGAGTTCCTCAATCTCCTTTCAGCCCGGCAATCTTCGATCCCGACAGCTCAGCGTAAGATCAGGCGGATCTACCTAAAACCAGCCCCGCTCGGTGACTTCCCACAGAATTCCAAGACAGTGTTCCTCAGGTGAAGAAGGCGGAAAGTTGAATCGTCATGGGGTTGGTCCCAAAACCTAGTACCCTCTTTCACCCACTCTTGCGCAGCCCTTATGGCCTTTTCAGGCGCTCCTTTCATTTTCGGCGCGTACTGCTCATGTGCCTGTTCAAGCGATCGTGTGCGTTCTGGTCCTTTTTGCTGTCTAACGATTGCCTCGCTTGCCTTCATAAACGCTACTACCGCATCACACGGACTGATTTCGTCGGGAGGTCCGGCACTCTGTGGACCCCCTTGGATCGGTGTGGCGTCAGGTAATCTCGGGGGTGAGGCCATCTCAGCAAGCCGTTTCTTGAGTTCCTCGACCTCTTTGGCTAGTTGAGCTTTTTCGCGGTTCAGAGTAGCGATTTCCTCATCGGCCACACTATTTTTCTTCTTAATTTCTTTGTTTTCGGCAGAAAGAGCTGCCTTAGCCTTGTTCAGGTCGTCCAGTTCTCGCTGCATCCGCGTAGTCTTGTCTGATAGAGCTTTTGAGTCATCGTTCAGACGTTTCTTTTCCTCGTTCAAACGGGCAACCTCCTCAGTCAGCCTCTTGACCTCGGAGTTCAGCTTTTCTATTTGTTGGTTGGCGCTCTCCAGTTCCTCTTTGTACCTGCCGCATCCTGAAATCATGAGCGCCAAAGCTATCAGAATCAGGGCCCAGCAAAAGAGGGCATAAAATGAGAGCAATTCCCGAGCAAAACCTGTGAAGCTTCTATAGGTTTTTTCGGAAATGTTACGACCAAGCACCGTCATGATCCGTTTCATTGTCCGGAATGAATCACCGATATTCACGCCGTCCCTCCTATCGCAGATTTCGAAAGTGATAATCACACTCAAGATCCGGCATGGGCCCCTCTCCCGCACTTCCGTCTACCGTCCCCACCGCGTTTTGGACGCGTCTCTCGTGTGCCAGACTTTTGTCACATTGACCGGTTTTGCGCCGGCGGCCGGGGACTCCAGCTTGCGCCTGTACTATACTCTAGGGCGCAACGGCTGTCCACAGAGAATTCGGGAGCTTATCTGAGTCACCGTTCAGAGGTCTTTGCTTCGGGTATCATGTATTTTGATCTAGAATAAGTGAGTTTTTCGTTGACTCCAGGTCGGGAGCAATACCATACTAATTATCTACACTAGCAGAAATCAGGAGTCCGGTTTATGACCTCCATGAAATTGTCAAAAGTCGCTATCTTCGTCGCCTTGGCTTCCATGAACATCCTCGGCTGCGGCGATAAGGCCCGGCTGGCTGTGCCTCCATCAGCAGAAGTGATTGTGAGCCATCCCTTGAATAGGGAGGTGACGCACTACCTTGAATTCACAGGTACTACGGCGGCGCTCGAATTTGTGGAGATTCGCGCAAGAGTCGAGGGGTGGTTGGAGAGCGTCCGCTTTGTGCCGGATTCTAAAGTCAAGAAAGGGGATCTGCTCTTCGTCATAGATCCGAGACCTTTCCAGGCCCAGGTTGACCAGAGTGAAGCTGCTTTGAAAGGAAAGCAAGCGGACTTGCAGCTAAAACAGGCAAATCTCAAGCGTGCTGAGCAACTTCTTGCCACCGCGTCCATAAGCCGGCTCCAATATGAAGTGCATAGCGCGGAGGAAGCAGTGGGCCAGGCGCAACTAGGAATTACGAAGGCCGATCTGGAAAAGGCAAAACTCGATCTCGCATACACGCAGGTCACTGCTCCGATTAGCGGGCATGTCAGCCGAAACTATGTGGACGTGGGAAACCTGGTAGGAGCGCGAGAAAAGACTCTGCTCACCGAAATTGTAAATGATAGTTCGGTATACGTTTATTTTGACGTCAGTGAGCGTGACCTGCTGATGCTGATGAGGATGTGGCCGAATATCCGTACCCAACAACCTTCGGACAGGGAAAGGCCTCCTGCTTATCTCCAGTTGGCCGATGAGACCGGCTATCCCCATGAAGGAAAGATTGATTTTTCCGAACCCCGTGTTGACCCAAGCACCGGAACACTCAAAGTTAGAGCCATCTTTTCGAACGAAAAAGGATTGCTGTTTCCAGGGCTCTTCGGTCGTGTGAGGGTCCCAATCCAGAAGAAGGAGGCTCTGCTGGTTCCAGAGCTGTCGGTTGGTATTGGCCAGGCAGGAAGGTACGTTATGGTAGTGAGCAAAGACCACGTAGTTGAACAGAGACTTGTTAAGACCGGCCCACTCGAGGGGGCCCTCAGGGTGATAGAAGACGGACTGGCGAAGGATGAATGGGTAGTGACCAATGCGATCCAACGGGCCAGGCCCGGCGCCAAAGTAACCCCAAAGGAATCTCCCATTCCATTGACATCCCCGGCTACCGAAAAGGCCGCCCCACCCTCTCCACGGTAGTCGAGGTGCAAAATGCTGAGTCGCTTCTTCATTGAAAGGCCCATTTTCGCTTCGGTCATCTCGATCCTTATCGTCTTTGCCGGGGGAATTGCCATTTTTGGTCTGCCGATCGCCCAGTACCCCGAAATTGTTCCGCCAGTCGTGCAAGTCAAGGCTTCCTATCCCGGCGCAGATCCTCGCGTGATCGCGGAAACGGTTGCGGCGCCCATTGAGCAGCAGGTCAATGGCGTGGAAAACATGCTCTACATGTCGAGCCAAAGCGCTGCTGACGGCTCGTATACTCTGAGTGTCACCTTCGAGCTTGGGACCGATATCGACATGAACACGGTGCTCACTCAAAACCGCGTCTCCGCTGCCCTCGCGCAGTTGCCCGAAGACGTCCAGCGACAGGGAGTGACGACTAAGAAGGTATCCAGCGCTCTTATTGCAGTCATTTCGGTGTACTCGCCGGATAAAAGGTACGACGATCTCTACGTGACCAATTACGTAACAATCAACGTCAAAGATGTCCTAAGCCGGATACGAGGAGTTGGGGACATAGTTCTATATCCGAGCAAAGACTATTCCATGCGGATATGGCTTGACGCGGATAAGCTGCGCGCCAGGAACCTCACCGTCGATGATGTGGTGAAGGCACTGCGCGAACAAAACATCCAGGTGGCAGGCGGGCAGTTGGGCCAACCTCCGGTCCCAAATGATCAGGTCTATCAGCTCAACGTCAACACACTTGGTCGGCTTACGGAAATCAAGCAATTTGAGGACATCATTATCAAGACCGGCGAAGGGACCCGGACAATTCGCGTCAGGGACGTGGCAAAGGTTAATATGGGCGGTAAGGCGTACGATTTCTTGTCCGTCTTCAATGGCCAGCCGGCTGCCACGCTGATAGTCTACCAATCTCCCGGTTCGAACGCAATCGAGGTCACCGACCAGGTGCTCAAGACCCTCGATGAACTCAAAAAGGGTTTTCCTCAGGGACTTCAATACAAGGTCATTTATAAGATAGCGGATTTCGTAAACGCGTCCATTCACGAAGTAGTCAAAACGCTGTTCGAGGCGTTCGTGCTGGTCGTGTTGGTCGTTTTCATATTCTTGCAAAGTTGGCGCGCGACTCTAATTCCTATTATCACCATCCCAGTGTCTCTCATAGGAACATTTGCGGTTATGTCGCTTCTGGGATTCTCCATAAACATGGTGACGCTCTTCGGACTCGTCCTTGCAATAGGCCTGGTCGTCGACGACGCTATCGTGGTGGTGGAAAACGTCGAGAGGAACATGGCTGACTTCGGTTTGAGCCCGAAAGAAGCGTCTATCAAATCCATGGAGGAGGTCAGCGGCGCCATCATAGGCATTACTTTGGTGCTCATGGCCGTCTTCGTGCCGCCGGCCTTCCTCGGGGGCATCATTGGCCAGCTCTTCCGCCAGTTCTCTCTGACAATAGCCATTACAATGTTTTTCAGCGCGATAAATGCGCTGACATTGAGTCCGGCTCTTTGCGCCCTTATTCTCCGGCCCGGCCATGGACCAGGGAACCGTTTTTTTGAATGGTTCAACCGTTCCTTTGAGTGGACCACGAATTGGTACACTCGGATGGTTTCCTTGGGCGTAAGACGTATTGCTCTGATGATGATTCTGTTTGTAGGGCTCGTGGTTCTCACCGGTATCACGTATAAGAGCGTTCCCACGGGATTCCTTCCCTTGGAGGATGACGGACTCATTCTGGTCGACGTCCAGATGCCCGGCGGAGCGACGCTCAATCGCACTTATGAGACCATGCAGAAAGCAGGTGGGATCATAGGAGAGACCGACGGGGTAAGCAGTTGGGGCGCGTTGGCCGGCTATTCGATGATCGACGCAGCGCGATCGAACCTAGCTACAATCTTTGTGCCCTTGAAACCGTGGAAAGAGCGACTCGCTAAAGGCCGTAGCAGAGACGTGATCATGAAGGAACTTTCGGCGAAGTTCCAATCGATATACGAAGGAACAGTCTTCACGTACACATTACCGCCTGTCATCGGCCTGGGCACGGGCGGCGGGTTTGAAATGCAGCTTCTCGACAAAGGAGACCTCGGTTTCCAGGCGCTGGAACAATCGGCCTGGGAGTTAGGAGATGCGGCGAAAAGTCAGCCGGAATTGCGATCGGTAATGGCAACCTTTCGGGCGACTTACCCAAATGTCTATTTGGATATTGATCGTACGAAGGCTCTGACTCTGAAGATCCCGCTTCAGCGTGTATTCGACACGCTGCAAACCTACCTCGCCTCAGCCTACATCAACGATTTCAACAAATTCGGGAGGACCTGGCAGCTTAGAGCACAGGCGGACAGCGAGTTCCGGCGCAATCCACAGGACATTTCGCAACTCTTTGTTAGAAACGACGAAGGGAAAATGATTCCTTTGGGCACCATTGTGAACGCGCGCTACGAGGTCGGCCCCATGCGTGTCGACAGGTACAACTTGTTCCCCACTGCCAAGGTTCTAGGAGAGAACGCACCGGGCTACAGTTCAGGACAGGCCCTGGATATTATGGAACAATTGGCGGCCACGGTTCTCCCACCCGGAATGGCCTTCGACTGGACAAACATGGCTTACCAGGAAAAGAAGGCAACCGGCCAGGCAACTATAACATTTATCGCCGCCATCCTCGCCGTAGTCCTTATCCTTGCAGCGTTGTACGAGAGTTGGGCCGATCCTATTTCAGTCATATTGATCGTCCCACTCGCGGTCCTGGGAGCGTCGGCCGGGCTGCTGATAGGCGGCATGGACAATAACGTCTATACGCAAGTCGGTCTGGTGCTGCTGGTAGGGCTGGCAGCCAAAAACGCAATTCTGATAGTCGAATTCGCGCGGGAAGCCCGAGCCAGGGGCAAGGAGGTCCTGGAGGCTACCATCGAGGCTTCAAGGTTACGTTTTCGGCCCATTCTCATGACCTCGTTTGCGTTCATCTTTGGAGTCCTTCCGCTCGTGACAGCATCGGGGGCTGGAGCCGTTAGTCGCCAGTCGGTAGGAACCGCGGTCTTTGCCGGGATGATAGGTGTAACTGTCTTGGGGGTGTTCTTCACACCCGTCCTATACGTTCTCATGCAGAAACGCAGTAAGAAAGACCGTGAACAACATGAAGCCACCTCTCTTTAGCCATGTGACTAGCTTGCACGGGAGCGAGCGTAAGAGAGCGTGAGAGGAACGGCCGATATGCCGTGCAAGAAGATACTCAGCAATACGGTCAGGGTTACGACGGCGAATTCCCGTTCGTATCCGATGACCCCGATTTTGCCTATGCCCATAAGCGCATACAGGATGGACGCGATCCCGCGGGGGCCAAACCATGCAATCATGCAAACATCTCGCGTGTCGAGGCCCGCACCGCGAAGGCATAAGGCAACGGGGATCATGCGGATAACGGTAAGGCTCAAGATAGCATAGCATAAAGCCCAAAGATCCCAGTGGGCAGCCATTGCTGGAACCATGGCAAGCCCGAAGAGCAGGAACACGAACAGAGACATTTGCTGGCCTTCCGCCTCGCCAAATTCTTGGATTCGTTCACGTACATCGTGTGTCTGGGCGCCGAGGAAGAGACCTGCGCAATAAGCGGCTATGAAACCGTTTCCGTGAAACTGCTCAGCAGCAGTGTAAGCAAGCACCGCGAGCGACCCGGCTACCAGGCGCTGGAAGGTGGGCTGCATCCAGTTTCTCTTCGATGCCTCTTCCACCAGCCTTCCTCCACACCAGCCGACCATGATTCCGGCGATCGGGCCTATGGTAAGCTGGCTCACCACAAAGAAAAGCCACGAACCCGAACCATTCCCAGAGTGTCCTTCTCCAGAAACGGCAGCGATACACATCAGAATCGGAGCTAAAGCGATCCCGTCATTGAGCCCGCTTTCCACATTGATAGCCTGCCGCATTCCCTCCGGGAGGCGATCACTGGTGACCACAGCTTGGCCGAGGGCGGCGTCGGTGGGAGACAGGACAAGCGCCACCAGCGCCGCAAGCCACAGGTTCTGATTGTTGACCAGCAGGGCCGCTGCAGCAAAACCCAGCGCCATCGTCAACGGAAGTCCTAAGCCGAGCAACCGGAGTGGAATTTCTCGCTGCATCTTTAGCGTCCGTAGGTCCACCGTCGAGGCGTCTACGAACAAGATTATCACTAGGGTGATTTCCGCTATCAGCTTCACGACGGCGCCACCGATCTGGACATTTAGCAGACTGAGAACCGTGGGGCCCACCAAGATGCCGATTCCGGAAAAGACCATCGGCGCGGTAATCGGAGACCTTTCGGACACGCGGGAGATCAGTCCATAGAAGAAGATCAATAGAGCGGCGCAAATGATCGTCGAATAATCAGTCATGGGGCTTTCTCATGTCTTAATAGCGCCGGATCACACATCACGAAGCCGAATTATTCGAACCTCTTTCGGGGCCTAACCCGGAGTCGTTGACCCGCATCCGGCGGCCGATATACACACTCAAGAGGTAGGCCACCACAAGCGATCCGTAAAACTGTCCCATGATCGTTTCAGTAATGGCCAGCCTTTGGGCAAACTCCGTCTTTGGCGTGATATCCCCATATCCCAGAGTAGCGAGAGTGACAAAACTAAAATATATAAAATGTGATGCCGACTCTCGGTCCGACACCTGCAAGGCGAACGATGCCGGGTAGAACCAGTCGAGTATTGTGTAAATATGCGCGTAAAACATCCCAAGGATTATGTAGAGGTTGACGGCCGAAATGATTAGCTTATGGGTGACTTCCCTGGCCCTTAACATGACCGAGAGCATCAAAGCGCCGCACCATGCGTATAAGATGATGGTGAATGACAAGAGGAACAGGCCGATTGGCACGCGTAATGGCCCGGCCATAGCCGCAGGAAGGAGCTTGCCCAAGGCTATAGCAACCAGTGCAGCGGATGAGGACACGGCTATGACTTTTCGTGAAAGACTCTTTCTATCGCTGAGAAGCCAGGCCCCTGCAACACCGATTGCTGCAAAGGACAGATTGGTTATGGCGCTGGGTAACAGAGGGTCGAAGAGAAGAAGCCCGAGGAGCAATACGAACACCAAAATGGCTCTTTCCTGAAAGACTCGCTGACTGATGCTCACAGATCCCTTTCCTTTCTCTCATAAGAACCAAACTGTGCTCCTCCCATACCACAATAGCGAAAAAACCTGAAGTGTTTGACGTGCGCTCACCTTTTCCGCGTTTTTTCGCGGGACTATGATGCTTCAGGTCGGGTTGGACAGATTTTATACACCCTCGCGTTCAAAATGGACCTCAAACAAAAGCGGTAATCAGTTTTTCGTATGATGTTGGATTGCCTTGGAATCGGTTGAATCTTCTGAAAAAGTCCGCCTTCAAGGTTTGAGGGGCCCTGAAAAGGCGATTATGAGTGGTTCTTTTTCCCGTTTTCTTCTGGATACGCTCTTGTGCGTCGAGTTCAGGGGAGTATTTGGAGAGGAAATGGAGTTCGATGGTTTTCCGGTTTTCAGTCACCTATTCCATACCATCGGGTGCAGAGGTCTCAACCTCCTCAAGATGGCCGGCCGACAATCTCAGAGCAATCCTGGAAACCGCAACACCCCCCAATATAGTGTGGGTGGTCAATGCCAAGAACCGGGCAAAAGGTCTCGCGCTTCTTGGCCATTCTCACGACGCTGCTGTAAAGAAAACCGAATGCTTATTTTCAGTCGTCTCATTGGGCGTACGAAGATGCTATCTGCAGCCAACTTCGTTCACTTCTCTTGGCCGGCATTCAGGGTGACGTGTACGCATCCCTCTACCTCTAGCCTTTACGGCCAAGGCCGCCCACGGGCCCAAGGCCGTCGCGCAGGCCGGGTTGGATCTGTTCAATTCCCCGGGGAACCATCATGCTTGTGGAATTAGGGCCAATTCCTGTAGTCGATCGACGATGTTCCATTTCACTAACAGTCTTGCCGTACTCGGGGGCACCAGGTGTTGCCAAGGTTCTCCAAGCGCCATCCGGTGGCGAATCTCTGAGCCGGTCAAACCTTTGGTGTCGGGAGTTCTTCGCCACATAACCTCCACCTTGAGTCCTTGTCCGGTAAGAAGCTCGTGTTTCCGTTCGCCCCACCTATCGCAAATGGTAATGAAGAAGGGGGCCTCCATAGGAACGTAGTACCGGTAGAGTTCCGGAAAATTTATCGGAAAGGGCACGACGGAGAACTCGTGGCTGACCACCCCCTCATCGATGAGGGCGGCCACAACCAGTTGATATCGTTCGAAGTAAGTAAGAGGATTCGCGAACAAAGCCGACCGCGCTGGGTCTGCTTCATCCTCCCGGGATAGGATTGGGTCAGGATTGGTAATTCCGGCGACAAGGTGGTCGCAACGCGCTTTGCCCTCCAACAAGTACCTGAGATGATCGTTGTGGAGCACTTGGAATCGCCCATGGATAACGCCTACGCTGTGCATTCGAACCACCTTGCGCCGGACGCTTGAGTCTGTCGCAATGCGACGGCTTTTCGGTCACGGACTTGTTTGATTTGCTCGTGTTCTGTCTCAAGAATGGGTGTACGTCTAACGTGAGTTGTGGTTCAGCTATTTTTGATACAGAATACCAGTTTGTTATCACATACCAGAGTCCCGATACATGGACAACCGAGCGCTTGGAACAAGCGCGCAGTTGGCATCAAATAGACCAAAGGGGGTCCGCGGGAATTAACTCAAGGGTGAACACTCATGTGGCAAGAGATTATCGTTGTCGCGATCTTAATCGCATCCGGAGCTTTCCTGGTTCATCGGTACCGGAAAAAACTCCTGGTAGCCAAGGCAGACCCGACCGACTGCGCGGACGTATGTGACGCGTGCAGTGACAAGCCTCTGTGCAAGCGTGAGGCGCCCGCGCAAGAAGCGGATGAGAAGACGACGCGTCACCCCACGGTCTAGGCGCTCTTGAAGGAGGAGCCCAAGAGCGCCGCTTGGCCACCTTATCCCCTATTTGAGGCCGATCTTATCTTTCGGCAGACGAGCCAACGACGTCGCGCTGAGACTGCCGATGTAAAGAAATTCCTTCGTTTCCGTGACCGCGGTATTCTGAGGATAGTTGGTCTGTGGATCTTGCAGATCCATCAAGATCTTTCTATTGCCGTCAATGGCGATGATATGGCCGTACGATTCAGCCTTCGGCCGCAAGAAAGACGGCATGCGCTGTATCATTTTCCGAACGAACGGACTCTCTGCGAGCTTGTCCACAAGCGGGTTTCGTGGAGAGATCAATGCCACCCAAAAGCGGCCGTCCAAGCCCCTGGTGATATTGTCGGGAAACGCGGGCAGCGCGTCTCCCAGCGTTTCGGAAGTCCCCTTTTTCGGTCCCGCGATCCAATAACGGATAATACGATAGCTCCCGGTCTCAGTTACCAGCACATAGGTCTCATCGTGGCTGATTGCGACACCGTTCGCGAAAGTCAAACCCTTAAGGAGGGTGCGCGCCTTTCGTGTCTCGGGCTCCCACACGAGTAATCTCCCGGTCCCGGCGTGCTCCATGATTTCCAGAAGACTGGCGCCCATAGTGCCGTAATCCTTGGCTGCGAATTTAGTGGACGCGTCCGAGAAGTAAATCTTGCCGTCAGCCGCCACATCCGCATCGTCTGCGTATCGGATGGGGATACCATCCGCCACTGTGGCCAATTCGGTAATTGACCCGTCAGGAGCTATGGATAAGAGCCCCCGGTATGCGTCGGCCACGATCAGGTTTCCCTTTGGATCCATCGCGAGTCCCAAGGGTCTGCCTTTGGTATCAGCCCAGTTTTCCGCGCCCGAGCCGTCAGGGTTGAGCCGCACGATGAACCCTTCGCCTGTGCTCGCATAAATGCGGCCCTGCCGGTCGAGCGCCACATCTTCCGGGCCGTGGTTTTTCCCGATGGGCAAAAATTCCAGTCCCTTCAGCCTCTCATTACGGGCGAACGGTCCCGTGTAACCAGGATTTGACGGCGGTTTCCAGGAGACCGGCTCGATGGGAACAGGCCAGACAAGGAAGTAAACGCATACAAGGGCAATGAGCAGAACGACGGTCAGCGCGGTCTTCCTCAGCATGAATCCCCTCCTTTGGAGTACGACAATGAAAAACGGTGAGCATGGAGTAATGTTTCCCCCGACGCTGCAGAGAAGCGGTCACAGTATGCGCAATGTTAACACGAGGGACTCCCAGCGCATAGGGTTGATTGTGAAACCATCACCCTTGAGGGGGTTCGACCTTAGTGTCTATGGGACGACGGGGAGGTCACAGTATTATCGGGTCCTAAAGAATAAGTTCGAATAAGCCCGGGGGTGAATACCATAGTCTGTTGATCTTTGGTCTGCAAAACGACATTAGATGGGGCCATCACTTTGAAACCTATGAACAGGCCGGAATCCGTCAAACTCACAAAAGCATTTGGTGGAGCTCTCAGGGAGATCCGCCGGGAGCGAGGACTGTCCCAAGAGCAGCTCGGTTTTGAAGCTGGGCTGCACAGGACCTATGTGAGCCTGCTGGAACGCGGCAGGAAAATCCCAACCCTAACGACTCTCGCGCAGTTGGCGGTAGCTCTAGGTTTAGCCCCTTCAGAAATGCTTCGGCAAGCGGAGCGTCGGATTGAATCGCTGCAAGACAATCATGACTCGAAGAGGGGACACGATGAAGATCGTCAAGGTTGAGCGGCTGATAGATGCGGGCAGCTTTTCCGAGTCACGAGAGTGGCGTAACATCAGGAATCAGATAGGGCAAGCAATCCAGTCTATAGAGTGGCCGCCGGGTTCAGGGTCTTTCACACTCTATCCTCAGTCCGGCAAGAAGCGCGGACAGGGCAGTGGCGTTAAACCCATAAAGAACTCCTGCATGAAGCGCCTGAAAGCGCTGGGATGGATTTTGGAGCAGCCCTTTGACATAGCCACCCTACAGAAGCCCGGGAAAATGGACGCCTGCTATCCGGTTGGAGATCGTTACTTTGCGGTGGAATGGGAAACCGGGAATGTCTCATCCAGTCATCGAGCAATAAACAAGATGGCGCTTGGGATACTCAAGGAGATTCTGGTTGGCGGCATCCTTATTTTGCCGACGCGCGATATGTATCAGTTCTTGACGGATCGCATTGGAAACTTCCCTGAACTAGAGCCATATTTTCCTCTCTGGAGATCGATTCAGGTTGATGAAGGACTGCTTGAAATAATGGCCATCGAACACGACGCGGTCAGCGATTCCGTGCCTAGAATTCCGAAAGGTACGAATGGAAGGGCATTAACGTAAATGCGTCATACACGCTCTAGCATTATGATGAATTCAGTCCTCATGGTGTTGGCCATCCCTGTAATCTGACGGGAGAGACGCCGAACCAGCCTCAGACCGTGTGAACTCCCTAACTCACACAGCAGTTCGTCAATTCCCTGAACCTCCTCCGGATGCACTCCCAGAATCCTGCTAAGCTGATTGTTGTTCGTTCCGACAACGATAGTGCATATTCGCGCAGGACGAAGCACTCTTGCGCATTCGGCGAGCACTTTCTCCATATCTAGCTTGTACAGATCGTACTTTTGCCTGGGCGTACGACCCCTGAGACCGATCATATCTTGTCTCAGCTTGCTAAGCTCCGTCCCCAGAAAGCCCAGATGAAACTGATCGTTCTCCAAGTAATCAATGGCGAAGCTGTACGGGGGGGAAAAGATTATTCCATCTATGCTTCCATCCTCTAGGGGTAGGGCCCTAGCGTCTCCTTCCAAGGGTTTCGCTTCGGCCAGTTCCATTTCAGCCCCCTCGAGAACGAGCTGAATCTTTTCAGCTACGAACAAATATCGTTCCAGAATGGCCTGGAACTGTTGGAAGGGCGGTCTTCTAGTGCTCCTCTGCGAATACCCGGCCGCGTCGAGATAGGCCAGAAGCAAAAAGTTGTGGATGCGTTCCTCTTCACAACCCTGGGGGAGTCCCACGCTGGAGGCTTTTCGAGCAGACCACGAACTTGACTGTGTTGCGCCAAACAAATCCACAGTCTGGCACCCTGAAAGGTCAAGCGCTTCAGAGCGGGGATGCCCCGCCTTTGAACCAAAATACTCAAAGACCGACTTGGCCTCTGCAAGCGCCAGACGGACGGGAGCGAGCGGTACGGTGAGTGCGTCGATCTTTACACGTGCCATAAAGCGGCAAAACGGACTGGCATCAACCCCGACAGACTTGATTCCCATCAGGCGAGCTTCGATAAGCACAGTGCCAGAACCCATCATGGGGTCCAGCACGGTATCATCCGGTTTCAGGCCCATTATGTTGATGAGACCTTTGATCATTTGTGGATGGAACTTGCCGCGGTAGGGAAACAACCCGTGCGTCGCATAACCGGTCTTGAACTGATTGGTTTGAAAGAACGAACGCAGTCTGGACGAGGAATGCTTGGGCAGACGGACAGGTTCCCCACTGCAGATTAGGAAGTGTCTAGTGAACGTGTCCCCGACTCTTGCAAAGTAAGCGCCGTTCCGCATAATCTCCTGGTCGGTTAGTATCCGACTCTCATAGTAAGCGAGTTCGAGTTCGTAAACCTCATTGAGTTGGGGGACCAGTTCGAGATGTGCAGAGAACATGCGGTCGTAGATCTTCTCGGAAAGAATCTCTGAGACTTGTCCGTTCGGAGTCAGCTTGGCCAGTGTTGGATTCACTTTGTGTGTGGGCTCCGAGCATCACTTTCTCGAAGCTCGCTCCTCTCTGGCTACTCCGCAGCGGGATAACCTAGCCCCGATCTATCCCGCGGCCCGTAGCGTCCTGTCAATCTCACTTGCGTTTGTGGGCTTCCAAGCCTCACAATCACCAAGAAACGTAGGCGGCTCCGTACCAAAAGTCAAGAGACGTTGATCTCTTGGGAAAGAGGCATTGTGAGCGTCGACAACGGCGACACTTTGAATTCACTGCATTTCTGGAGCGATTTTGGGGAGCCATTGGCCCGTAACCCGGCCATAGTACTCTGGGGGCTGATTCTCGAATCAACGACAAGCGCTGTATTCGCCATGACCGACGAAGAGTTTCGAGAAGTTCTTGATCAATTTGGCCTCTCCTGGCGCGGATACCGCAAAGTCAGGAAGGGAGTGAAGCAACGACTCGCAAGGAATATGCTCGAGCTTGAATGCAGAACAGTCCGGGCATATCTCGACAAGGCGGCAAGCAATCAGAATCTCAAGAGAAAAGTGGAAGCGCTGCTCACGGTAACCATCAGCCGCTTCATGCGTGACCGCCGGCTGTGGGAATGTTTGGATCGGGAGATTTTCCCCGAGGCGGTCCGATCGGGACCCGATCCCATCAAAATCTGGTGCGCGGGCTGCGCGTGAGGAGAAGAAGCGTACAGCATCGCAATGGTCTTGGATCGATTTGCGCTTGCGCTGGAACGTGGACCAGAGGCCCAAATCTGGGCCACAGATATCAACCGGGAAGCGCTGGATCGGGCCCAGAAAGGAATCTATGGGCGAAGCAGCCTCAAAGAAGTCAATCCGAGCCTTTTGGAGGCCTATTTCATAAGCGGACCGGAGCCGGAAACATGTATGGTTCGCGATCCACTCAAAAAACGCATCAAATGGGATTTGCACGATTTCATGGAGGATGATCCCCCCGAAACCGATTTCACTATGATCTTTCTTCGGAACAGCCTGCTGACTTATCATGGGATCGAGGAACAGGAAGCCGCATTAAACCGTATCCTGAAAAGCCTCTTGCCCGGAGGATTCCTGGTGATCGGGGCGCGCGAGTCCGTGCCCGAACGCGTCGGTGGTCTCACCCCGCGTTCGTGCAGCAGGATGATTCTCCGCAAATCAGACCAGTAAACGCCTATGCCCGGTATAAACATACTGCTCACCGGTCCGCCTCGCTGTGGGAAATCAACACTGATCGAGAAGATCATTAGCCGCCTTGCGCGACCGGCTACAGGGTTCTTCACCAGGGAAATACGGGAGAAGAGCAGGCGCGTCGGGTTTGAAATCGTAACTCTAGACGGAAAAAGAGGCATATTCGCCCACGAGAGCATCCACAGCCGGCGCCGGGTGGGAAAATACGGCGTGGATCTGGATGAATTCCACCGGGTCGCGGCGCCGAGCATGATCCCCCAGGAACCGGATCAAATCATTGTCATTGATGAGATCGGCAAGATGGAATGCTTTTCAGAGGTGTTCCGGAGAACTCTCGTTGAGGTTTTGGATGGGCCGCAGACGGTGCTCGGATCCATAGCTCTTAAAGGAGATCCATTCATCGAAGGGATCAAGAGGCGGCCCGACGTGGATCTTGTCATAGTAACTCAGAAAAATCGAGACCTTTTGACTGCCGCGGTAGTAAAAAGGCTCTTGGCGAAATAGGAAATTCTCGGGAGACGCGCCAATGGTGGGTATAAGGTGATGGAATAGTATTGTGCTTGAGACTTCTGCGCGGTAGGTTGTTCCTTGTCGTCCACCCGTGAAAGGAGCGAAATTGCCAAATGTGCGAATTCTGCCACAAGCACGGCGAAGGTAAGAGATGGTATCTGGAGATGAAAAATTACTCACGTGAACTCCTCGCGCAGGGAGGTCGCGTAGGTTTCATCGATGACACGAGAGCGCATTTCGAGGCCAAGTACAGCAGATTGTTAACGGGCCTGGACGCTGTCAGGAACATTCCTGTCGCCTATGGTTTTATTCGGCGCATGGCGGAGAGATTCCAGAAAAACGAGCACTGGGGCCAGATCGTACCCATTGAAGACATTGAGCTGATTATTGATTTCCAAGACTCGATCGTTCGCCTGCCTTGTAGGTGCCGCACCCTGACCACGGGAGCCCGAGAAGCGAGATATTGCTTCGGGTTAGGCGTGGACCAAATGAATATTTTGGGGAAATACCCTGATTATTCGAACGTCGAACTGGTCGACAAGGAAGAGGCAAAACGATTAATGCGGACATTCGACCGGGAAGGCTTGATACACTCGATCTGGACGTTCAAAACTCCTTACATTGGAGGCTTGTGCAATTGCGACCATGACTGTGTCGCTTATCGGGTCCAGGTGAAACAGAATCTCATGCGCACGATGTTTCGAGCAGAGTACGTGGCGCAAGTGGACCGGGATCTATGCACAGGTTGCCGTGCGTGTCGGATGCAATGTCACTTCGGCGCGATCCGAATCTCCTATGCGTCGGGTAAGGCCGTCATCGACACAAGACAGTGTTATGGTTGCGGAGTTTGCAGAGTTGCGTGCCCCGCGGACGCGATTACACTTGAGAGGCGGGCCGATTCGCCCGATTTGCCATGGTAGAGGGCGGAATACTATGAAGATACGAGTTGATTCGGACGCGTGCGGCGACCCTATGGAATGTCGCATCTGTCTTGAGAGATGTCCATCGGGCGTCTTCGGGACGCATCCTCGGCGGAGACGGGGGCCGGGCAGAGCCGCCGATAAGTGGATTGTCGATGTAATCTTCGCGTCCCAGTGTAGCGGTTGCAAGGAATGTATGGCATTCTGTCCCAAGCAAGCCATCCGAATAAAGTAACAATATTTTCAGATCACATCAATGGACAAAGCAAGAAGTGTGATGCTTACCGCAGCGGACCATAACCTGAAAGCTTTCTCGCCGATCAGGATAGGCTTTCTGGAAATCGGCAATCGCTTTGTGCATTCCGCGACCCATGAAGCGATGGCCACCGTTTACGGGGAAGTCACCGAGGGACTGGTGAAGCGGTACCAAGTCTTGGCCAAGGGAGAGATAGGACTCATAATACCGGGATTTATGTTCATTGATAGGGCGGGAAAAGCCGCTCCGTATCAAACGGGCATTCACTGCGATGAAATGATCCCGGGGCTCAAGCGAATTGTCGATGCGGTGCATGAACGGGAGGGAAAGATCGTCTTCCAGCTTTCTCATGCAGGACGGCAAACCACGAGAAGGACCACCGGTCAGAGGCCCATAGCCCCGTCAGGATCGTTTCGCGATCCTATTAATATCCTTAAACCGCACGAAATGAACGAAGAAGAGATCCACGGAGTTATAACATCGTTCGGCGAGGCGGCGCGCCGCGCTATGGAAGCAGGCGTAGATGGAATCCAATTGCATGCGGCCCACGGCTATTTGATCAATCAGTTTCTTTCTCCATTTTTTAATCGCAGGGATGACGCCTGGGGAGGAACTGCCGGAAACCGTTTTCGATTCCTGAAAGAAGTGTTGGCCGCAGTGAAACGAACCGCGCCGGAAGGCGCTCCTATCCTCGTGAAGCTCAATACCAACGACTATACTCCCCGCGAAGGAATAAACACAAAACTCGCCGCCCAATATGCGGAGAAGCTGGCTCGGCTTGGCGTAACCGCGCTGGAATTGAGCAGTGGGACGCTTTTCTATTCGTTCATGAATGTGTGTCGCGGTGGGGCGCCGACGCGGGAGTTGGCAAAGGGTATGCCGATCTGGCTCAGACCGTGGGTGAGAATTATTTTGAACCGGTGGCGGGAAAGATTCAAATTTGAAGAAGCGTATCACCTCGATGCCGCGAAACGGATCAAACCCGTTGTAGGTAACATTCCGGTGATTATGGTGGGGGGCTTGCGCAGCCTATCCATTATTGAAGAGATTTTGCAGCAAGGTCATGCGGATTTACTGTCTATGAGCAGGCCGTTTGTGCGGGATCCGCTCCTTGTCAAAAGGATGAAAGAGGGCGTGATGAACAGGGTGAGTTGCACGTCCTGCAACAAATGCTTCGCAGCCGTGCTGAACGACAAACCGTTGCGTTGTTACGCCGACAACGGCTTACTCCGATAGGCAAGGCATTTGGCCGGTTAGCGGGACTGGAAGGCAAGTTGCTGCTTGATCAGGGAAACGACGTCGGACGAGTCAAGTTTGAAGCGCAAGCCGAACTTGAGCATCAGCCGGTTTATGCCCCAAATGTGTCTCCAGTACGGCCGGGGCATTCCCGATAGACGCCCGATCAATGCTACGAGACCGGACAGGCCCAATATTCGTTCGTCGAACCCGAGATACAGTTCGGGACATGACGCGGCAGTCCGCATCATCTGTTTTACCGCAAGATCCAGGTCCAACTCCGTGGATACGTACCAGCACGGTTCAAGAGGATTCGTATTGGAATTTACCAGACCTTCGTTTCTTGCGATTTCCCAGAGTCTGGTCTGTAGATAGATTCTCACGCCGAGGAACACGTTGACATTATGGTACGGTGGATGCTGTTCGTGCTTCAGATACTTCACGATAAAATCGAGAGTATCCTGCAGCGTTTGGTTGGTTTCTCCGGGGCCGCCCACCAAGAAATACCAGAAAGTGGTCAAGCGGGTCTTATTTATTCGTTCCGTCGCGCGAATCACATCGGGAATAGTGAACGCTTTACAATAATTCCGGAGCACTGCTTCCGACATGGACTCAGGGCTCATCATGAACGAACGGAAGCCGGCTCGCCACATAAGGTCAAGGGCATCATCGTCCAGGTAGGCAGGATCCATGCCGATGGCGCTGAAATTCGCATGCCAGCGTTGGTTGCAGAGCAGTTCAAGTATCTGCGTGGCGTGTTCCGGTGGATCGTTGAATATCGAGTCCACAAATTCAAAGTGAGAGACGCCGAACTTGAAGTGAGCCTCCTCCAATTCGCCGATCACTTCCTCGGGCGGTCTCATGCGGATTTTGTTTCCTTGGACCATGTGATAAACGCAGTATATGCACCGATGCCTGCACCCGCGCTTCGTCTGAATAGTGTAGCTACTTCCAATCCGGTGATACGGCTTCATGTCAATCCATTGGGCCAAGTTGGGCCGAATATCCGGGAACTCCGGCATAAAGCGGGGCTTGAAATGAATGATTCCATTGACTTTGGAGCAAACACCCGGCGCCCTCCCGGGATCGGATCCGGCCTCTATAGCTTTGAGAAGCTCCACAAAAGTGTCTTCACCGTCGGAAACCACGATGAAGTCAACTCCCAAGTATTCGAGGAGCCCTTGTGGATAGATGCTCGCGGCCGGCCCTCCAACCACAATAGGCGCGGAGGTCAAAGTTCTGATATATTCCACAACGCTCTTAGCTTCAGGCAGATAGTAGACCGGATAGAGCATGTTAACATTGTCTATGTTTCTGACAGACAGTCCCACAACCTCGGGCGAGAAGCGCGAGATCGCCTGTTTCAGCTTTCTTTCATGTCTTCGCTGGAAGCATAGATCGACCACTTGAACCTCATGGCCTGCCTTTCTCGCCGCTGATGCAACATAGCAGAGGCCGATGGGGGGCGCTGCGAGGATGTCACCCTTCAGGTTACTATTTATTAAAAGCACACGCATACGGACCTGTCTCCGCAAGGGGTTTCCAAGAGGGCCTTAAATTTCCTCAATACTCCTGTTATGTCAAGCCATAAGGAGGGAGTTGCGGCGATAGACGGGTCAGGTGTGGCGCTAAGGCCCTTCTTTCCCGTCTGTCGGCGTTTTGGCGAGCTTTTTGCGCTCTGCCGCTCCAATTCGCGGCAATCTTGTTCTGCAACGACCAAACGATCGCTGCATGCTCCACGATCGGATCAATGGCCGACTCCGGATTCCCGCACACCACTGCTTAGTCGTTTTCCCTCGTCATGGCAAGACCCGGGCCCTATCTCTTGCAGGCAAGTGGGCGGTTCACTACTGTCCTGGATTCCCGTGTCCGCGGGAATGACGAATGACTGAGCAGTCTTGGCTATGAGTCTTAATTCCGCCGCACGACGGTAGGCTCCTGTCAGATTTTTTTACAACGCGTAAAATCGGATGTATTACAAGCGCGGTCAAATAACGAGTAGTCCTCTGAATCAGACACGGATTGGCCGGAACTCAGGTCCGCGCCGCTTTTGGTCCCACGTGATCTTCACCGTCTGAAAGTCAGCCGGTATGCGAGCATGAGCCGTGTCATACGAGTTCGGAACCGGGCGTTTCTTGGTGTAGAGAAACGGGACACCGGCTATCGCCGACAGTCAAGGCGGCTCGCCCATAGGATCTCTGCCGCAATGTGCGCTCATCGCGCGAATTGGGCTCTAGGCACAGATATTGCTTGATGCGGGTATGTTGTGTAACGAGGAACAAAGGGGCGGAACAGGAACCCTCCCTCGAACCTCAGGAACATCGAAATGCCCTTTGCCGACACTATTCTGCAACGCCTAAAGCGAATCAAGGCTAGAGCGTTCGAAGATCGAAGCCGCGCCAGGGAACGGGCTTCAACTCTATTCAAGTTCAAGTACGCTTGCTTTAAGGACTTGCTGGCCTCAAACACCGAGCTTCTCAATATCATAACGGATTTGGAGGCAAAGCTGCGCGGGCAGGAGGTGTTCGGCATGTCCTACGTGCGGTCGCAAGCAACGAGAGCGGTTTTTCACACCTTGAAAATGGTGAAGAGCCTGGACGATCTTTCCGGACGCCACTTCGCGGCCTTCTTTCCTATCATTGACAATCTCAATTCCTGTATCAAAGCTGAACTTGGGCAACGGAAGGAGCTGACCGTTACCGAATGGGTCCTGCCTTACTCGGGTATCACGAGAGAGATGGCCGACTGGGTCGGCGGGAAGAACGCCAACCTCGGCGAGTTGCTCAACAGGGTAGGGCTGCCGATTCCCGAGGGTTTTGCCATCACCACCGCCGCTTACCATTATTTCTTGGAGCAAAACGACCTCGTGGACGAAATCAACCGCCTGCGTAGACACTTGGACCTGCATGATCCCCACGCGATCACCAATGTGAGCCGGGAAATGCAAGACCTTATTAGGACTGCGCCGGCGCCCGTCGATTTGGAACTCACGATCCTCTCCTCCTTCGACCGCATGGCGGAGCGCATCCGAGAGACGAGCGATGAGACGCGCCGGGAAATCCGGACAGCCCTGCGCAGCAGCGCCATCGGCGAGGACAGCGAGTTGTCTTATGCCGGGCAGTATACCTCGGTTCTCAACGTCCGACGCGAAAAGCTCATTGACACGTACAAGGAGGTGCTGGCGAGTCTCTACACCCCTAGAGCGGTGTCGTATCGACTGGCCAAGGGGATGCGGGATGAAGACATAGCTATGAGTGTGGCGTGCATAGAGATGGTGAATTCCATCGCGAGCGGCGTCATGTATTCCAGGGATCCGTCCAATCCACTGGCCGACGAGATCCTCATTGAGGCGGTATGGGGACTCGGATCATATGCCGTGGACGGAATTGTAACTCCTGACAATTACATGGTTTCCAAGGATGGCAAAGCAACCGTTGTCATCGAGCGGATCTCGCGCAAGCCGGTTCAGTTGGTCGGCTTACCGGAAGGAGGGCTTAAGGAAATCCCTGTGAAGCTTGAGAAACAAGACGCGGCTTGTCTGTCGCCTGAGCAGATTCAGAAGTTGGCCGAATACGGACTCCTACTGGAGAAGCATTACGAATACCCTCAAGACACGGAGTGGGCCTTGGACGATCACGGCAGACTCATGATTCTTCAAACCAGGCCCCTTCATCTCGAAAACCGGCAGGCCGCGACTTCGAAGGAGTTTCCTCGGGCGGATGGTTATTCTCTGCTGGTGGAGGGAGGCGCGGTTGTTTTCCCAGGAATAGGATTTGGCCCTGCTGTTCACGTGAAATCGGAGGAAGATCTGGAAACGTTTCCAGCGGGCGGCATCCTCGTTGCCAGGCATGCCGAGCCCCAATTTGTCATGGTGATGACCAAAGCCCAGGCCATCGTGACCGACACAGGGAGCGTTACAAGCCATATGGCTTCCCTGGCCAGGGAGTTCGGGGTGCCGACAATTCTCGATACCAAGACGGCCACCGTGTCCATTCCACCGGGTGTCGAAGTCACTGTAGACGCATACTCCGCTCGAGTCTACGAAGGGCTTGCGCCTGAGCTTCTCAACCTTCGCAGGACTAGGGATTCGATCATGAAGGACACGCCGGTGTTTCGCGCCTTGAGAAAGGTTGCCGACCGGATCGTGCCCTTGAACCTTACCAATCCGGCCGCGGCCAATTTCGCGCCCCAGCACTGCAAAACCCTCCACGACATCATGCGATTGGTCCATGAACTCTCGTACAAGGAGATGTTCGCCATAAGCGACCTCGTCTCGGATCACCAAGGACCCAGCGCCTTCAGACTGGTGGCCCCCATCCCTTTAGACCTGCGCATCATCGATGTGGGGGGCGGGCTGACTGGCGCTTCCAGTTTCTCGAAACGGGTGACAGTAGACCAGATCGCGTCTGTCCCTTTTAGGGCTCTGCTCGATGGAATGCTGCACGAGGACTTGCGAAATCAAGGCCCAAGGCCCATACATCTGGGCGGCTTTCTCTCCGTCGTCAGAGAACAGATGTTTACCCCCCCGGGCACGGCGGAACGTTTTGGAGATCGAAGTTATGCCATAGTCTCGGACTATTATCTCAATTTCAGCTCCCGGATCGGCTATCATTACAGCGTCCTGGACACCTATTGCTGTGAAACGGCGAGTAAGAATTACATTACTTTTTCGTTCAAAGGGGGCGCGGCCGACGAGATCCGACGTAATAGACGAGCACGCGCTATTGCAGCGATCTTCGACGCCCTGGGCTTCATGGTGGAAGTCCGTGAGGACCGGGTGGCCGCGAGGTATTACAAGCACGAATCCGAGCTTACCCGAGAGAAACTTGATATGGTGGGACGAATGCTCCAATTTACACGCCAGATGGACATGCTCATGCAGTGCGAGGGAAGCGTTGAAGCCTTGGCAAAGACTTTCTTAGAGGGTAACTACGCGTTAGACCACGGGGCTTGGTCTCAGTTGCTCGGGTCCGGCGCGAGCACGCATAAGACGTGAGAACTTCTCACCATTCCATTCTCCTTCACATGGACCTGCGCCGACCGTCAATGAGACCTTCTCATGGAATCGGACGCATCTTCTCGAAGGGTCTCGCAAATCCGGTAGAGATTATGGGGAGTTCCAACGCAGATATTCCGACTCTGAGTTGCGCTTCCTTTACACTTTGTAAAGAAATCTGACATACGATTTTGCCGTGTTGGCGGCGATTTCAAGCGACTCCCGTCGAGGAGCGCGTCCCCCATGATTCGGTCCCTTTTCCTAAGCAATCACTTTCACAAAGTCAGTCACGCGTTCCCGCGCAGCGGCCGGCTCGTCCGACAATGCTTCTCTTCGTATGCGTGGCTGGGGAAGGCGGCAGCGGCGCCTGCCATCCTCACGTGGCTTCATTTCCGGAGACACCCGTGGCGCGGGAGGGGGCATGACGCTTCAAACTCCAACGTAATCGGAAACTGAGCAAACCTCCCAAAATTGCCTCAATTGTGTCGCGAAGGGGCGTCACGCAAGGATATTGGCACAGGAGTTGCTACTTTGTCCCCCCAAGACAGGTAGGTGGGGTATCCAGGCTACCGAAACAAAGAATCGCCGACATCCATAGAAGTAGTCGCGCGGAGGCTCCAGTGGTTCGATCCACCACTCGGATGAGGGTTATCCCTGTCTACTGAAAGGAGGTGATTCGGGAAAGATCAGACTGTTCGGAGAGAAACCGCGGGCGTTCGATATCGGCGAACGTCCTACATGAGACGATATTCCCTATGAGAGGAGGGACTTTTCATGGCAGGAAGCTTTAGAGTAAGAGGCACTATCAAGTTCGTTGTCTGGACCGCGTTGTCCGCAGCCGTTTGCATCTATTTCTGGATGGAGTATTTCAACGGCAACCTGCAAAGACAATATTACTACAAGGCAAAATCGAACGGTTGGGCAGTTCACGCGGAGGCTTTCAAGGACGCGACCAAAGACAAACCGGCGATGTTGCAGATCGGCTCCTTTGAGAAAATCGAAGGTCTGCAGGCCGTGCCCGTGAAAAAAGGCGACCGCCTTCCTTTCGGCGCCACCGGCATCATCGACAAGAAAACCGTTGACGAAGGAAAACGGGTCACACTCGAAGGGAACACCCTGAAAGTAACTGTGCCGTGGCAAATCAAGGATTCCAAGGGCTTCAAGTACCGGGATACCTTCACGCACAAAGGGGTCGAGACCGACCCATGGGGCGCGGTGGAGGCTGTGCTGTTCATTCTGGCCCTGGGATTCTGCTTAGGCTCTATGGCCGAAGGGTTCACGGACATGATCGGAATGAAGATCGAAAAGATCAAGCACTACGAAGGCGCACACTGAAAGGAGACCGACATATGTTTGAATTCGTCATTGCAGGAATCTCGGCCCCCATTTTCCTCCTCGTGCTGACCGGCATGACGGTTGGTATGGTGGGCGGCTTCATCGGAGTGGGCGGAGGCTATATGGTGACGCCTGCGCTCATAGTGTTCGGTTTTCCGGGATATATGGCCTCAGGAATCGATGTCACGCACATTTGCGGCAAGTCGGTGGTCGCAACCATCAGGCACCGGCAACTAGGCAACATCGACTGGGTCTTAGGCCTAGCCATGGTTGGCGGCACTATGATGGGTGTTGAGATGGGGGTCCGCATACTCAACTGGACCAAAGACCTCGGCCTTTCGGGCATCGCGCTCCTGTTCGGCTCGGTTGGAATTATGATCGGGCTCTTTGTCTACACGCAGATTGAAACCCACAGGTCACACAAGCGAATCGACGAACTCACCGAAGGCGGAACGACCGTAGGGCGCGAGCTGAAGGTGAGCAGAATTCCGCATTTTTTTCAGAGCATCAGCCTGTGGCCGATTA
>VGSG01000012.1 GCA_016875095.1 Deltaproteobacteria bacterium | reverse complement strand
CTCGGTTCCCTTTAGGGAAGGGGTAGAGGCAACCCTTGCAACCTCTTAGAAAAGGGGGAAAGGCAGCTCTTGGTTCCCTTTATAGAAGGGGTAGAGGCAGCCCTTGCAACCTCTTAGAAAAGGGGGGAAAGGCAGCTCTTGGTTCCCTTTATGGAAGGGGTAGAGGCAGCGCTCACCCCCCTTTTGTAAAGGGGGGCGGGGGGGATTTGCCCTTGGGCGGCTGAAAGCCCGCCCCTACTGCGGTTCTTCTGGCAGGACCAGTTCCGGAGGGAATTCCACGACGAATTCGGTCCCGCCGTTCTCGTAACAGTCTTCAATTCTTTGGCAGCATGGGCATTTGGTGATGTCCCCGGGGCATAGGTCGCGCGTGGTGGGAATGCACGAACACCGGTGACTCTCGAAGCGGATATTGAATCCGAAACGCTCGGAAAAGATCTTGATCTTCAGGAGGTCCGTGCCGGTGCCTCCTGCGTTAAAGCCGTACCTTCGACCTGAAGTGTACAGGTCCGGCTCCTGCACGGGGTAGAACCCCTCGAATATGTTGGGCTGCTCGCTTTCCGGAATGCCGACCCCGTAGTCCCGGATACTGATCCGGTACCCGTTCGGGTCGCGCTTCCCTTTCACCACAATCTTTCCGTGATCCGGGGTGTTTTCAACTGAGTTCCTGATCAAGCCGTCCATCACGGACATCATGATCTGAGGCTGGAGCTTGATGATCGCAGGATCAGGAGGCGGGAATTCTATCGTGAGCGTTCGGCCCTGAGTCATGCGCCGAACCCGGAACTCCGCGGCCTGAAACGCGGCCCGCGCCGACACCCCGGCCTCTTCTTCGAACTCGCTTGGGAAGAGCTCTTCGATCTTACGACGGATCGCGTCGAGCGCGTCCGCGAGCCACGGTTCGTCTTCCTTCTCGATCTCGATGAGGTCCTTCAGGTGATCCAAGAAGCGCGCGACCAACTCTCGTTCCCGGAATCCCTTTCGTTCTACGATGTAGCCCACTTGACGCTCGATGCTCTTGAGCCGTTCCAGGTTGCGAAAGATGCGTTCGAAGGGAAATCGGGACGAGTCCAGGCCCTCTGCCCTAATCCTCCGTTCCGTGTTGTGTAGAGAGGCTTCAATGATGGCGAGCGGGGTCTTTAATTCATGGCTGAGGTGGTTAAGGATCCTGTTCTTGACTCTGTTGAGCCGCTCCAGCTCATTGTAGGACGCGACCAACTTTTCGTACTGCGCCGCGGTCTCCAGAGCCAAGGCAATATTGGTGGAGAGCGCCATGAGGATTTCTACGTCTTCCTCGGTGAACGATCCGCCGATCTTGTTGAGCGCGTACAAGACGCCCAGAGCTTTCTCCATGGTTTTCAGCGGAACGCAGATCATGTTCCTGGTCAGGAACCCGGACTTGTCCTCCACCTTGCGGTAGATTCTCGGATCGCCGGCCGCATCGTGGATCAGCGCGGGGTGGCCGGTCCTGAACACCCACCCGCCGACCCCCTGATCCTTGGGTATTCTGATCTCCTCCCGCGCGGACGCGAGCAGACTTTCCCTGTCCTGAACGCTGCGCCAGTAGAAATCATCTCTCTCTTCGTCGTACAAGACCACTCCGGTGCCCTCGCATTCGAGCACAGTGCGGACTTCGCTTCCGATTACGTTGAGGAGTTGATCCAGGTCGGTGGTGGATGCCAGCGCCTTGGCCGCGTTGAGGAGCAGGGTCATCTTGGCCGGATCGATGGAAGCGCGCGGCTGCAGGTGGGCAGACGCCGCAGGCGATTCTTGCCCCTCCGCCGGCCGCGCGGCCCGATCCGGTTCGAGGCCCTGGTTTTTTTGTTCCAATGCCTTGTCCATGGATGACCGAGCGCTTCTTTTGGTATGCCCTATCGTCTCTGACCGAGGGGGAATGCTCGGAGGTTGGATGTAGGCTCATCCAGTATAAACTCACGAGCCCGCTTTGCAATGCCTTGCGGCGTCAAACCGAGCTCCTCCAGGAGTTCGGCCCGTGTCCCGTGCTCCACAAATTGGTCGGGAATACCCATTCTGGCGGTGCGCACGTGATGCGATTGCTCTTCGGATAACAATTCCAGCACTGCGCTCCCGAAACCACCCATCATATTTCCTTCTTCAACGGTCAGCACGCGGCCCGTAAGTTCTGCTTTCTCAACTATCAAGTCTCGGTCCAGCGGTTTGACGAATCGCGCATCGATCACGCACGCGGACGTGCCTTCTTGGGCCAGCAATCGGGCTGCTTCCACCGCGGGATAAACCATGGACCCGATCGCGATAATGGCGAGATGCCGACCTTCCGCCAGGACTCGACCTCGACCCACCGGCAACAACTGCGGCTTTTCTTTGACCGGCGCGCCTTGCCCATGACTCCTGGGATAACGGATGGCGCACGGGCCACCGAGCGAAAGAGCGGTAAAGACCATGTCCGCCAATTCGTCCTCGTCCGAAGGCGCCATGACGGTCATATGCGGAATATGCCGGACAAAGGCAAGGTCGAATACCCCGTGGTGCGTCGGGCCGTCCTCACCGACGATCCCCGCTCGGTCCATTGCAAAGACCACAGGAAAATTCTGCATGGCCACGTCATGGATCAGGTGGTCGTACCCTCGCTGGATGAAGGTGGAATATATGGCCACAACCGGTCGGTAACCTTCGCGGGCAAGACCCGCGGCAAAGATCACTCCATGCTGTTCCGCGATTCCCACGTCGAAGAAGCGCTTTGGAAAGCGCTGACCGAATTCAGCGAGCCCCGTGCCGTGTTCCATGGCAGCGGTGACCGCGACGACGCGGGGATCCTCCGCGGCGATCTTCAAGAGAGTCTTCCCGAACACCGCAGTGTACGTGGGCGGGCCTTCCCCTTCCTGTGATTCGCCTGTCTGCACACTAAAAGGCCCTACTCCGTGGAAGCGGCTCGGGTTCTCCTCAGCGAGACAATATCCTTTGCCCTTGCACGTGACGGCGTGCAGGAGCACCGGCTCTCGGAATCGTTTGATGTTCTGGAAAGTGTCAACCAGGTGCTTGATGCGATGCCCGTCAATGGGGCCCACATACTTGAACCCTAGTTCCTCAAAGAGCCTCCCCGGAGTGAGGAAACCTTTGAGCGCGTCCTCGAACTGCTTTGCCAACCCATACATGGAGCGGCCCATGCTGCCGGGAAAGGTGCTGAGGATGCTCTTCACTTCGTCCCGGAATCGGGTCACCACCTGGCCCGTCATGATCCTGTTCAGATAAGCGGCCATCGCTCCCACATTGGGGGATATGGACATTTCATTGTCGTTCAGAATGATGATGAGATCTTTCTTCGCGGCGCCCGCCTGGTTGAGCCCTTCGTAGGAGACGCCACAGGTCAGCGAACCGTCTCCCACGACGGCTATCACCTTGTGTTCATCCACGGCAAGACATCTGGCCTGCGCCAATCCCGCCGCGACGCTGATTGCGTTCCCCGCGTGGCCCACATCAAAGAAATCGTAGGGGCTCTCGGATCGCTTGGGAAAGCTGGCGACACCACCCCGCGTCCGCAGCGTGTGGAAGCGGTCACGTCTGTCTGTGAGAATCTTGTACGCGTACGCCTGATGTCCTACGTCAAAGACAACCCGGTCCTGCGGCGGCGCAAAGACCTTGAGCATTGCCACGGTCAACTCCACCGCTCCCAGGCTCGAAGCCAGATGACCGCCTCTGCGGGAGACCGTCTCGATGATAAGCTCCCGGACCTCATGACAAAGAACGTTGAGCTCGTCCAGAGAGAGTTTCTGTATGTCCGCAGGTGATTCGAGGGTGTCCAGTATGGAGCGCTCGGTTGTGTTCATATCCATGTTCGCGTCATTCCCGCTTGAATCAGTTTACACGTTTGAGAATGTAGCCGCCTATCATGACCAGCGGCTCAGCTCGTTCGCCAAAGGATCGCACCGCGTCTTGCGCTTTTTGCAAGAGTTCCGCCATCAGGGCCCGCGCCTCGTCCCTGCCCAGCAGGCGCGGGAAAGTGGCCTTGCCACGTTTTTCGTCCTTTCGAACCGCCTTGCCGAGCTTTGCCGCGTCTCCTTCCAGGTCCAGCAGGTCGTCCTTAATCTGGAACGCAGCCCCGAGATTTTCTCCGTAGCGGCTCAGGAGGGCCACTTCTTCCAACGAGCCCCCTGCTAATAGGGCGCCGCACTTGGTCGCAGCGCGGATCAGAGCCGCTGTCTTGTTCCATACAATGTATTCGACATCCTCTCTGGTAACCGGTTTCCCTTCGCTCAGCAAGTCGCTCATCTGCCCCGCGACAAGCTGCCTGGAACCTGAGGCCGCGGAGAGTTCCCCGATCACCGCGATCACCCGTTCCGGTCGGCGCATCCGGGCCATTCCGGGCGAAGAGAGCGCCTCGAAAGCGAGCGCCAGCAGCGCGTCTCCCGCGAGAATGGCCGTGGCTTCGTCAAAAACCTTGTGCACGGTCGCTTTCCCGCGCCTGAGATCGTCGTCATCCATCGCGGGGAGGTCGTCGTGAATCAGAGAATAGGTATGGATGCACTCCAGAGCAACCGCCAACGGCAAGATCGATCGTGGATCGCCGCCCACAGCCTCCACCGCGGCCATTGCCAGGATCGGTCGCAGCCTCTTGCCTCCCGCGAAGACACTGTACCGCATTGCCCTGTGCAACACTGCGGGCCTCGCGTCCTCCTGCGGCAGGAAGCGGTCCAACGCCTCATCCACCACCCCGCGACCGGTAGCAAGATATGTATCCAGGTCCATCCGCTACTCGTCCGTGTCCCCAAAGGGGACGCGTTCCATGGTTGCGAGGAGCTCTTCCACCCGGCCCTCTGCTCGATTCAGGATTTCGAGCAAATTACGCCCAAGCGCGATCCCCTTTTCGAACAATTCTAGGCTCTCGTGGAGACTCAGATCGCCTTGCTCCAGCTTTTCCACGATGGAGCGGAGTTGATCCAGGTCACGGTCGAACTGTTCGGCGCCTTCTTCTTGGTCCTTGCCTTTCCTGGTCATCGCGCCGCTCCCTCACGGTCCGGAAGGCTTGCTTTTCGGCTCGCCCCGGTCGGCCGGTTTGGGCGCCTTCAGCTCGCTGAGCTCTCGTTTGGCGGCCACAGCCCCGGGATAGACACTCACCGCCTTTGTGAAGCACACCCGCGCATGTTCCTTGCGCATAAAGAACTTCTTGTGAATGAACCCTTCCAGATAGTAACCGTCGGCCATTTGCTGAGGCGGTATTTCCGAAATGCGTTCCCTCAACTTGTTGGCCGTCTGAATGTCAGGAAGCGCGCTCTTCACGTAAGCCGCGGGGAAATTCTGGTATAGCCGCCCTTTGATCTTGGTCTGGGCCACGGCAAAGAGCAGGTCGGCATATTCCCTGCTCTGGTCTTGACCTGCAGCATCCAGAAGGTCACGGGCCTCTTCAAAGAGGTCGAGCGCCTCCAAATAGTGCGTCTTTTCCGCTAGATTCTGTCCGGCGTGGAGAAGCGCCCGGGCCGTTACCGAGGATGTGGTGGCCGGCTCGGTTGCGCGTCCCTCCGTTAGGCACAAGGTCAGCAGGAAGCTTACCAACCCCGTCACCGCGCAGATCGACTTCCCTGAGGGAAAGAATCGGCTTCGTCCGCACAGATTCATCGAACCTCTTATAATATACCTCTCGCCCTCATAAGGAAAGATAAGGCCCTCGCCTGAAGTGACCCTGCGTTCTTGCGGCGTCGGTTCCTAAAGAACTCACGTTCTGCATGGTCTGTTAGCGCACCAGCTCGAATTCCACGCGGCGGGCTTGTTCCGGACGAAGCGCTCCCGGGGCGGTTCGCAGGGCATCCTGCGCTATCCCGTGGGCCACGATTGACATTCGCTGCATGGGCACTCTGTACGTGTCTGCCAGAAAGCGCGCCACCGCTTCTGCCCGTCGCCTCGAGAGCTCCAAATTATAGGTCTGCGATCCCTTGCCGTCCGAAAATCCATGAAGAACCACTCGCCCCGTTGGATTCTGCTGAAGAAACGCGCTCACGGCCTGCAGCGCCGCCAAGTTTTGTCCATCGATCTGGGGGTTCTTTGAACGAACGGTAAAGGCCTTGTAATCAAAGAGTATCGCGTTGACTCTCAAAGGCGCCTGAGAAGCCGCGGGCTGAGCAGGACCGCACGGAACCACCAGGTAACGCTTCATCCACTGGTGCCACCCGGCCGGAGAACTCATGTCCCTCAATCTGTTGAATGTTCCTCGGCCCTTCTCAGCGATCGATTGCAGGAAGAATGTTCCCTCCTGCTCAGATCCCACCTGAAACGTGTGCATTTCCAGATCGGGCATATTTGCTGCGATCTGGTCCGCGGTCTTTACGGGATCGGCCTTGCATGACTCCAGACCGCCTCCTATCACCAACAGAATCGTCTTTCCCTCCGCGGCGGAAGCATCCTGAGCCGCGGCCAGGAGCCCGGCCGAAAGCGAACTCATGCCATAGGAAAGTATCTTCGGAAACGAATTGACGAATCGTTCAGGATCCCACGGCCCAATAGCCAGTATGCTTTCCGTATTGTTGCACCCCAAGCCGACCTTTAGCCCGTAATTGCGTAAGCCCACATTAAAGAACCCGTCCGCAGTCAGCGGCATCGCGTTTTCGAAGGAACTCATGCTCTCCAGGAAGCGCTGGTAGCGCTCTCCGCTTTTCATGAACCCTGAAGCGTCGAATAGGACCAGAATATTCCGGACCCTTCTGCAATCATCCGCGACTGAGGATCCGGCTGAACAGACGAGAGCGGCAAAGACGAAACACGCCGTCATCACCACCGAAACACGGCTGCTTATGTGGGATCCCATTTCGGTCCTCCTCAAGAGAGCCGCGGCCCCGAAGCGCGGACTGACTGATTTTGGTGTGATTAGCAGACGATGGCAAGATTGTCAAGAATCATAGTAAAAACCGGCACTAGCGTGAAGGCTGATTCAAGATCCCTGTCAGGCCCATGCTCGGCAAATCCTTGACACAAACGACAGACCTTCTATCCTGAATCCATGGCGCGCCTTAATCACAGCGACGGACGTATCGAACATCTTTATATCCTGGCTCTTAGCGCCGCCGCGGTTTTTGGATCGTTTCTCCTCAACCTTTCACCCACAGGAACCCCTTATATTTCGGCGCCCTGGTCTGACACACCGCTTCACCTGTCCGAAACCTGTTTCAGCCGCCGGGTCCTGGGCATTTCATGTCCGGGATGCGGCTTGACCCGCAGCTTTGTGGCCGTGGCCCACGGCCAGATCCAGAGCGCATTCCGCTACAATCTCATGGGACCCGTCCTCTATCTGGTATGCCTGCTCCAGATTCCGTACCGATGGATCGAGTATCGCGGGGTCTGGCGTGACAGTCCGCTATGGCTTGCGGTCTGCAAACGGTTCGATTGGATCACGTGGATTCTTGTAGCAGGGCTTGTGGTCGCGTGGCTCTTGCGGACGGCATTTGGCCTCCTGGCCTGATCCGCCGCGCCAGCTCGAGACGAGGGGCGGGGTTCCATAAGGTCACTAACAGGATCTTGAAGGCCCTCCTCGTCGGCTTCTTCAAAAGCTCATGGGCCTTGCAAGCGCTCTTACGGGACAGGAACCGGTATGCCCAGAGGCGCCCGCGCCGGCTGGCGCACCGGCGGCAAATCCGGTAATAAATAGGCCGCAGGGACGCATGAAGGACATGGTCTCTGGTACAAAAGGGACGGGGGATAGATTTCCAGCTCGTTGTACGGGGTCATCGGTTCTGCGGCCACCGCATTGTGAGGGGCATAGGGGTTGAGTCGCCAGCAGTAGCCATCGACAGGCCATGTTGCGGCCAGTAAGGCTGCCACGGCCAGTATGATCGCAGACTTGTGGAACATGGCAACGGGTCTCCGGAGTAGTGCTTGCACGATATCCTACCTGGTAATGTCCACTATGTCAAGGCGCTTGTGGCAGAATTATGATGTTTATTCTTGCAATATTGAGAAAACGCTTCAGGTAGGCGATGTCTATTGACTTGCCGTTGAAATGGGTTATATGATTGCGGTTTGCGCGGAATAAGCCTAGAGGACCGTCAACGCGATGATCATACGCATAGACGACATCCCTGAGGAGGGCCTCAACCTCGACCTCAGGGAGAAAGAGCGCATATTGAGCGACCTGCCCTCGCCTATGTCACTCCCTCCAGGAGTAGCCATCGACCCGGGGGTGAAAGGCCGTCTCCGTTTATTCATTGATAAGGAGGACATTTTTCTCCTCGGCCGCGTTCAGGCGCTGCTGCATCTTCAGTGCTCCAGGTGCCTGGAGGATTTCTCGCTCGAGAAGGAGATGGATCTCAACGTCCTCCTTCGCCGCGGAAGTCTTGCCTCAACCCTCAAGGACCCTGAAGGCGACGCGGCGGAAGGCGAGACGGTCTTCATCGAGGGTGATGAGATCTGTGTGGGCGAGATTCTCGCGCAAGAGATCCTCCTGGAACTGCCTATGAAACCGCTCTGCCACGACGAATGCCCGGGGCTGTGTCCCGAATGCGGAGCCCCAGCCGGTTCGTCGGAATGCGCATGCCCGCGAGAGGAGCGAGCGGACCCCAGGTGGAACGCCCTGGTTGAACTGAAGAAAAAGCTCGCCAAGTAGCCGCGTGCGCTGAAGCGCTTTGGAGGCTCTTGATGCCGTCAGGGTCCGGGTTGCCGTCAAAGAGCCTGCCGCGAATTCCGAAGGCTTTGTCGGTTACTTCGAGTGGCGGGAAGATGTGAGCTGGTAGTGATAGCATGAATCAGGCCGTTGCCGCGCAAGGAGCAGGGACAGCGGCCATGAGCGCGGTTGACAAGATCCTCCGCGTCGGCGAGCGTGCCGGATAGCCAATTCAGGATATAAAGGACGTGCCATGCCAGTACCAAAGAAGCGGGTGTCCCGCACGAGACGAGACAAGCGGAGGACTCATAAAAAACTCCAACCAGTGCAACTGGTAGAGTGCTCGCAGTGCGGGGAGACTGTGCTACCGCACAGGGTTTGTCCGAGTTGCGGGTTCTACAAAGGCCGAACCGCCATCGAAACAGGGGAGTGATCCCGGAAGGCATGGGACCTCTGGTGGCCGCGCAAGAGTCGAAATCAGTGGCGTTGATGTTTCCCGGGCAAGGCGCCCAGTATCTCGGAATGGGCAAAGATCTTGTCGAGGCGAGTCCCAGAGCCAGGGAGATCTTCCAGCGCGCGGATGATGTTCTGGGCTACTCTCTTAGCGCCATTATGATGGAGGGCCCAGAGGCGGACCTGAAGCGCACACTCCATACTCAGCCCGCGGTATTCGTTCATTCTATGGCCTTAATGGAGGTGATGCGGGAACGATGTTCGGTCAATCCGCTGATTGCCGCGGGCCATTCTCTTGGAGAATACAGCGCGTTGTGCGCCGCAGGGGTTCTGGGCTTCGAAGACGGGCTTGAAATCATCCACGTGCGGGCCAAAGGCATGGAAGAAGCCCAGCCACCGGGAACGTGCGCGATGGCGGCGATTATTGGGCCGGAGAGAGACGAGGTCCTTGAGATGGTGGAGAATTGCCGCGGTGAGGACGTGCTCGAAGGCGCCAATTTCAACGCTCCTGATCAGGTGGTGGTCTCCGGGCGTCTCAGCGCGGTCAACCGCGTCGTGGACGTCGCCAAGACAAAGCCGCGGGCCAAAGCGGTCTTGCTGCCGGTTTCATCCGCGTTTCACACGGCGTTGATGAAACCGGCCCAGGCTGCGCTCAGTGAGAAGCTAGCCTCTGTGACCCTTTGTGCGCCCAGGTTTCCGGTCGCGGCAAATGTGACCGGCCTGCCCTACCCCTTTCCGGACGGTATGAAGGGGCTGATGGTGGAACAATTGGTGAAGCCGGTGCGCTGGACGGATTGTGTCGAGACAATGCGGCAGGCCGGACCGGACGTGTTCTTGGAAGTCGGCCCCGGCCGGGTGCTCAACGGCTTACTTCGACGCATAAATCGACACGCCCTTGGAATGAGCGTCGGCAATCTGGCATCTCTGAAAGCGTTTGAAGGCTCGTGATCATGACGGACGCGCTGAGCGCCATGTTTTCCCTGCAGGGCAAGACCGCTCTGGTTACAGGCGGCTCCCGTGGTATCGGCCGGGCAATCTGCTTGACGCTCGCCAAGGCCGGGGCATTCGTGGCGATCAACTATCGGAGCGGAGAAGAGGCGGCCAAGGAGACTCTATCACTTCTCCATGCGGAACGCGCGGAATCAATGCTCGCCCCATTTGACGTGAGCGATCCAAATGCAGTAAATAAGGGAGTTGAGCTTCTCCTGGAAAAGCAGGGAAGAATCGACCTGTTGGTGAACAACGCGGGCATCGCCAGAGACGGCCTCATAGGTCGCATGAAGGACGCCGACTGGGACGAGGTTGTCGGCGCCAACATGGCCGGCCCGTTTTACCTCTGTCGCGCCGTGACGAGAAACATGATCCGAAACCGGGAAGGGAGGATCGTGAACGTTGCTTCCACCGCAGGCGAAGTAGGAAATGCCGGACAGGCGAATTATTCCGCGGCAAAGGCGGGTCTGATCGGCCTGACCAAGGCGTTGGCGAGGGAGCTTGCTCCCCGGAATATCCTGGTCAACGCGGTCTCACCGGGAATCATCGCGGAAGGCATGAGCGAACACCTCACTGAAGCCCAGATGGAAGCCATTCAGACATACGTGCCCCTGCGAAGGTTGGGCGCTCCGGAAGAAGTTGCGGCCGCGGTGCTCTTCTTGTGTTCGCCGATGGCCGGCTACATTACCGGCCAAGTGATCCGGGTCAATGGAGGCCTGTACATGTGAAGCGGCCGAAGCGCACGGCCGAAATGAACGAAAGAGCTTTTCCAATTCCTGGAAAACGATTATGAACATGTGGGATGGAATGGTCCGGGAGGATTCGGGACATGGATGAGGTGGAAAAGAAAGTCGTCGATCTCATTGCTGAAGTGCTTGTGGATGTGAACAAGGAGAACATCGAGCCCGGTTCCAAGATAGTTGAGGATCTGGGCGCGGAATCCCTTGACATCTACGACATGATCGCCTTGCTTGAGGACGAGTTCGGCCTGGAGATCAAGGACGAAGATGTGGAAAAGATTCAGACCGTCCGGGACGTGGCCAATTTCATAAAGGCTGCAAGAGCGGCCTCCTGAGACGGCAAGCTCAATTCACGCCTTGACCCCGGAGGAGATGTGCCCACGAGAGTTGTTGTCACGGGAATGGGGCTGGTGACCTGCCTAGGCTCCGGCGTAGCCTCAAACTGGGAAGCGCTGGAAGCAGGGCGATCCGGCATAGGCCCCATCACTCTCTTTGACACTACCAGATTCGCCACGCGCATCGCGGGTGAAGTTCGTGGAAACTTCGATCCTCAGGGCTTCATCCCGGAGAAAGAGCTGCGGAGGCTCGATCGTTTTCAGCAGTTCGCCCTGGTGGCCGGAGCAGAGGCGATGAAGGACTCGGGTCTTGAATGCCCGCCGGCCAATCCCTTTCGATACGGAATCGTGATCGGCTCGGGCATGGGCGGTCTCGGCACTATCGAATCGGGATTGGAGGTCTTCAGGATAAAGGGGCCGAAGGGAAGCCATCCCCTGATGATTCCCAAAGTGGTGGCGAATCTGGCGCCGGGCCTACTCTCCATCAAGTACGGCTTCAAAGGGCCGAACTTTGCCCTGGTCAATGCCTGCACCTCCGGCGCCTCGGCCATTGGAGAGGCTTATCTGATGATCCAGTCCGGTCGAGTCGACGCGATCATCACAGGCGGCACCGAAGCCGTGGTCACTGAGTTCTCTGTGAGCTGCTTCAATGCGCTGCGGGCCCTCTCCACCCGCAACGGAGACCCAGAGAGAGCTTCCCGGCCTTTCGACAAGGATCGGGACGGCTTTGTAATCGCCGAGGGCGCCGGCATCATGCTCCTTGAGTCTTTGCCGCATGCTACCAATCGCGGCGCTCGCATATACGGAGAAGTGATAGGATACGGCGCGACCGGGGACGCGTACCATGTGGTCATGCCCGACCCGGAGGGCGAGGGAGCGTACCAGGCCATGAAGCTGGCCTTGGAGGACGCGAACCTGGATCCGGGGAAAATCGATTACATCAACGCGCATGGAACAGGAACCGAACTGAATGACATCATGGAGACGCGAGCCATCAAGAGGCTCTTTGGGAAAGCAGCCTACTCCGTGAGCCTCAGCGGGACCAAGTCCATGACGGGGCACATGATAGGCGCCGCGGGATCGGTCGAGGCTATCTACTGCCTCCTGACGATGGCCAAATCGGTCATTCCACCGACCATCAACCTGGACAACCCCGACCCCGAGTGCGACCTGAACTACACTCCGCTCCAGGCCGCACCGAGGAAGGTCGAATACGCCCTCACCAACAGTTTCGCGTTTGGAGGGCAAAACGCCAGCCTCGTCTTTCGGGGGTTGGGATAAGCCGGCCGGGCTCGCTGGCGGCCGATTTCCGGCTAAGCGCATAACGTGCGCTCAGGGCCTTGCCCAACGGGCATTTCCCTCCGCAGAGCGGGCAACGGACAAGACGCGCTCGATGAGGATAAATTGCATCTAGGACCAGTGCAAAGGACTGTTATGACTCCCTTGGAGAAGACGGACCCAGCCATTTTCGAGCTGATCAATAAGGAGAAAGACCGTCAGCAGAATCGCCTGGAGCTGATCGCATCCGAAAATTTCGCGTCTGCGGCCGTAATGGAAGCTCAAGGCAGCGTGCTCACCAACAAATACGCGGAGGGCTACCCCGGCAAGCGATATTACGGTGGCTGTCTGAACGTGGACTCGGTGGAGGAATTGGCTCGCCGCCGCGCCGCCGAACTTTTCGGCGCGGATCACGCAAACGTGCAGCCCCATTCGGGAACTCAGGCCAATATGGCCGTATTCTTCACGGTCATGAAACCGGGCGAGACCTACCTTGGCATGGACCTCCGTCATGGAGGCCACCTCTCCATGGGACACCCGAAGAACTTCTCAGGGAAGATCTACCAGGTAGTCCCGTACTCCGTGCGCCGAGACACCCACCGGATCGATTACGACGAAGTGCTCAAACTGGCCCGCCGACACCGCCCCACCATGATCATCGCAGGGGCGAGCGCCTACCCTCGCGCCATAGACTTCGAAGCGTTCGCGCAAATCTCGGGGGAAGTGAACGCGATGCTTATGGCGGACGTGGCCCACATCGCCGGACTGATTGTCGCAGGCATCCATCCTTCACCCGTGCCTCACGCGGACTTCATCACGACCACCACCCACAAGACCTTGAGAGGGCCTAGAGGCGGAATAGTCTTGTGTCGCAAGGAATTCGCGGCTCAACTGGATTCATGCGTGTTCCCCGGAATGCAGGGTGGACCTCTCATGCACGTGATCGCGGCCAAAGCCGTCGCGCTTGCGGAGGCAGCCGGTCCCGAATTCCGGGCGTATCAGAAACGAACGCTGAAGAATGCCCATATCCTGGCCGAAGCTCTCTTGGAGGAGGGGTTCTCGCTCGTGTCCGGCGGGACGGACAATCACTTGATTTTGGTGGATCTGACAGACAAAGGCTTGAGCGGCGCGGAAGCGCAGGAACTCCTGGAACGGGCCGGGATCACGGTAAACAAGAATTCAATACCTTTCGACCCCCTGCCCCCTGGGCGCGCATCGGGAATCCGCTTGGGAACGCCTGCGCTTACCACCCGCTCCATGGGACCCGATGAAATGAGGCTCATAGCCAAGCTCATCTCGACGGTCTTGACAAACGGCCGGGATGAGAAGATTATCGCCCGGACCCAGGAGGAAGTCTCGGAGATGTGTCGGAGATTTCCTCTGTACGAGGCAACCGAACTGACGTCAAACAGGCGCTGAATGAGCGATATCCAAAAAAGGAACTGGCTCGATATCTGTTTTCCCCCGTCGCGGTTCGACCCTGCGTTCCCGCTGGCCTTCTGGTTCGCGGGGCTCTGGTTTTACCTCAAGAGCTTCCTTTACCTCTGCTATGTCTATATGCTCGGGCTGGATCCGCCTCCTTATTCCACAGGGCTTCTCGTGGAAACCGTCTACTTCGCGGCCGCCTGCTTGCCTTGTTTCCTCTTCGGCCTGGCGCTCTGGCACGAAAAACGCTGGGTGGTGGCGCCGGCAATATTCTTTTTCCTGGCGGACACTCCTCTGCTCACCTACCATGTGCTGCGTCTCGCCGCCACAGGGGGACTCGAATCGGGGCTCACCAGGTTCCTCGAATATGGCGGCCTGGCGCTCAACCTCGTTTCTCTCGGATGGCTCGGACGATTCAAACTCGACTCGGGGATTCGCAATCCTGCGCGCGGAGTTCGTTAGGCCCTTCCCCGGCGGCCCTTTTGGGCCTGTCGCGATTTAGATTGACAAAAATCAGCCATTTTGATATATTAACTTGTAAAGCTAAAGTAAAGGATTAGCAAAGTCCGCACAGACAATCCTTTACCCTCCTACCTGAGCCGGGTCGCAACCGAACCCGGCTATTTTTTTGCTCGCGAGCGGCTCTCCGCACTTACGGCCACCACACGGATTGGCGTGCTCGGGGTGAAGGCGCAAGAACCCCCGAGTTTACAGGGAAAATCTCCTTGCCTCCCCTTGCTAAGGGACGTCTGGAGGGATTTGAAGAGGCGGTCCCGCAACATCTTCGCAACAGTCCCCCGCGGTCGGAACCGCTTCCGTCACGGTTTCTTGGCGCAACAGTCGAGGGGGAGGATTTCGTCGTCGGGTCGTGTTTCTTGCCGTGCGGCCAATTCGTATTTCTGGAGCCGCTTGTTCATCTCCTGAACACATGATCCGTCGGGACATTTCCGTTTTTCGAGTTCCACTGCCGTCTTTTGGTGTTCCACCGCCTTTGCGGGTTGGCCGCTCTGATAGTGAGCTTCCGCAAGCGTCTCCAGAATTATGCCGTCTTTTCCGCCGCTGAGTTCGTATGCTCTCAACGCGAGCCTGAGCGCCTCCGTCGCGTCCTGGATCGATTCATCAGGGCAGGTGAGGAGGAACCAAGCCTTGTCCTGAAGCGACTGGGCATCGTCCGGCCTGAGCTTTTCGGCCCGGTTGAAGTCTTCGAAAGCTTCCCTGCATTTCCCTAACCCCGTGTAAATCCTTGCCCTGAGCCTGAGCGCTTCTGCAAAATCAGGTCGCGCTTTCAGGGCCTGGTTTACCTCTTGCGCTGCCTTCTCCATATCCTTCCTGCGCAGCAGGATGTCCGCGCTCTGCGCGTGCGCCCAGGCGTATCCCGGATCCAGCTTCACGGCCTGGCCCAAATCCTTGAGCGCCTGGTCATAGTTACGGCGGAGCTTCTCGATAATGGCTCTCTGGCCGAAGGCCAGCGCGTTCCGAGGATCTATTTCAAGCGCCTTGTTGATCTCTTGGAAGGCTGCGTCGAGGTTCTTCAACTGGAGGTACGCTCGGGAACGACCGATGAGAGCGGGCGAGTTCTTCGGGTTGTTTCTCAGGGAGCGACCAAATAGTGTGAGGGCTTTGTTCCAGTTGCCCGCGGCCAGGGCTTCCGAGGCTTCCTGATAGTCTTTGTCCACCCGTGTTCGGTCCAGCATTTGAGACCACGGAAAGAAAAAGATGGCCCCGAGCGCAACGGCGATGATGATCGCCACTCCGAGAAACGTAAGGGCAACCCACCCGCGCTGGTTCCATCCCAAGAATTCCTCGCTATTGCGCCGACCGAAGCTCCTCATGGCATCCCCCTCTTTCGTAATAATTGATCCGCGGCGGACTTGAGAAAAGGGCGCCCGCCATCCTCCGTGAAAACACGTGACTTAGGATGTCCCAAACCCCTTATCGCGTCCCATCCTGGGTCGCGATGGCGCCGCCTCACGTGAAACCGGGACCCGCGGTGCAGGCGTAGCAGTGGTCCCCGGTGATCACGGGCGTTCCTTTTTCCGGTGGTCCCGCCATTTCCGAGACGTGTCGCTTGCTTCCACCGAAGTGGAGGCCGTCCGCGAGATTGAAGTCGCAGTCGAAAAGATAGCCGTCCCATGAAACAGAGACCAGCGTCCTGCACATGAGGCTATCCACTGTGCAGGGATTGAAGCTGGTGGACAGTCTCGCCATGTATTCCGCCAGGTTTCCCGTGGACTCCAGCCAGTCTCGGAATCTTCCCAGCGGAACGTTGGCAAAGGTGTAGAGCCGATTGAACACGATTCCGTATTTGCGTTGCAGTTCGAGCTTGAACCGCCTTTCCGCCTGAGCTTGAGTCACCGGCAGATACGCGCCCGCGGGATTGGAAACCAGGTCCAGCTCCATCCCGGAGCCCTCCCGGCCGTAACCGAAGTCATTGAGCATCCTGAGCGCATCGATGCATATCTCCCACACTCCGGGTCCTCGCTGCGCGTCGGTCTGAGTAGCATTGATCGACGGTAGTGACGCGACAATGACTACTCCGTGAGCGGCCGCCAACCGGATCAGATCCCGAGGCCCTCGCTGCATCATCGCCGTGAGATTGGAGCGCAGGATTACGCGCTCGGCCAATGGAGCGATCTCCCCGATGAGGCGCTCCAGATTCTCGTTCATTTCGGGCGCCCCGCCGGTAATGTCCACCACGGGGAAGCGGCAGCGGCGGGCGTAAGAAATCACTTGGCGGACGGTCTCCCTGTCCATAGTCTCGCGGCGGTCCGGCCCCGCGTCAAGGTGACAATGGCGACAAGACTGATTACATAAGAAACCCACGTTGATTTGAAGCGCCCGGGTCTCAGATCTTTTCAGCTCAAGGCCGTGATCGGACAGCGTCTCAAAGAAAGGCTCACAGACGGAGCACGCCGCAGCGGCTCTGTTCTGTCGCGGAAGAAGGTTCTCCCCAGCCATGATCGCCCCCTTCCCCTACATAGAGAGCTTCCGAGCAATCTTTCTCATCTGAACGCCATGCGCCAGCGCAGCTCCACCGCGTATGGCGTTGGCCACGTGGACCGCCTCGGTCATCTCTTCAAGATTAGAGCCTTTTTCAAGGGACGCGCGTGTGTAAGCGTCGATACAGTAAGGACACTGGATCGTGTGAGCCACCGCAAGCGCGATCAGGGCTTTCTCACGCTCCGAGAGCGCTCCTTCGGAGAAGACCGCGCCGTAGTATTCGAAAAACTTCTTTGCCAATTCCGGCGCTTCTTGCCCGATCTCCTCGAATTTACCCAAGTCGCTCGGATCGTAGTAAGTCTCCATAACGCCTCCTGCCGCACACCAATAGAATCGGCCGTCGGGCGCGAACCCCATAATCGAATGTAACATATCGAGCGAATCTGTTTCCAATACGTTCCCGACTCTGCTCGCGTTTCAGCGCCGGCGCCTCTTTCTTGCGGCTTGGCGTGAGGATTGGCTCATGTGCGCGAGCAAAGCGCATCTCACAGTCATTGGGAGGACTCCGGACGTGATCCGGTGTGCGAAGCAATCCGCTTTCTTGGAGGCGGGCAGATTGCTTCGTCCCGCGGCCCGCGAGACTCTCAATGACACCCTTCTCCCTCTCATTGGACGATCAGCGCTTTGCCAGCGCAGGCCTTGCGCGCATAATTCTTTCGTTATATGTCTGAAGCCTTGACTGTCGATGCTCTGCCCGATGCCGGCCGCGGCTGATCCTTTCGTCGGGCCTGAACTGTAGGGTGCGCTGTGTCGTCTGATGTCACTGACAAGATTCACGCGATCCTGATCGATTTCGGGGGCGTTCTGGCTGAGGAAGGATTTCGAGAAGGGCTCATGGCTATTGCGCGAGCCAATGGCCTGGATGGACGGGAATTCTTCCGGCAGGCTGCTCAGCTCGCCTACGAATCCGGTTACGTGATCGGCAAGACAAATGAAGCCGCGTACTGGGACCTCATCCGCCAAAGAACAAAGGTGAGAGGCTTAGACCAGGAGCTGCGCGAGGAGATACTGGACCGCTTTGCGCCGAGGCCGTGGATGATCGAGCTTGTCAGGCGGCTCAGATGCCAAGGGCATGAAATGGTCCTACTCAGTGACCAGACAAACTGGCTGGACGAACTGGACGCCCGCTATGGCTTTTTTCGGGAATTCGATAGGATATTGAATTCGTACCACATGGGCAAAGGAAAGAACGACCCGACCGTTTTTCCGGACGTGGTTCGGAAGCTCGGAAAAGAGCCCCAGAATGTGCTATTCATTGACGACAACGAAGGACATGTGAGTCGAGCCCGGTCCCAGGGCCTCAAGGCGCGCCTATTCGTGAACAGAAAACGTCTGTGGCAAGAGCTGGCGCAATTGGGGCTCGATCCTGGGGAGCTGCTTGAGGATTCGCCTTTGTAGCCTGCGATGATCGGGCCCGGGGGCAACGGCCAAGGTCCATGAGGAGCGGACATGAAGAGAGTCGAAGCCATTATTAAGCCTTTCAAGCTTGACGACGTGAGAGACGCCCTGAGCTCGATCGGGGCCCAGGGCATGACCATTACTGAAGTGAAAGGCTTTGGACGCCAGAAAGGTCATAAGGAAATCTACCGGGGCGCGGAATACCTGGTGGACTTCCTCCCAAAGATAAAGGTGGAACTGGTGGTTCCCAGCGAATTGGTCGACCAAGTGGTGGAAAAGATCATTGAGGCTGCGCGCACGGGAAGTATCGGCGATGGTAAGATCTTTATTTCCCCGGTGGAACGCGCCATCCGAATCAGAACCGGCGAACAGAATCAAGATGCGCTGTAGCGCGACCGCGGTTCACGTCAGCGCATTCTCCAACTCTTGAAACTCCCAGATACTACCCCCGGGTCATTGGGCAGGAGGGTCTAGGATTTCGCAGGCCCTTCCGGGCTCTCTTGCCCGGACCTCTTGCTCCAGTCGGTCGCGAGCGATGTGCTTCAGCAGCAGAAACGGCTTGAGAATCTCTCTCTCCCGGTCCCAGAAGTATTGCTTCACATCAATGGCGGCGCCGATATCGTCATAGACGATCACCAGCCACTCGTCTTGGGCCGCGATGTAACAGATCTTGATCTTCTTGGCGGACGGAATATCTTTGGCCACTTCCAGGGCGGCATTCTTCACCTTCTGGTCTTCCCATTGGGCCCGTGCGCCCGCGCTCGCGGGAGCCGGAGGCCCCTGTTGCGGCCGAGTCTGTCCCGACGGAGCCCCCACCGCTGACAGAGGAGGCTCCTGACTAATTCGAGGGGGCTCCTGGCCTGAGCGGGCAGGCTCGTCCCCGGGGATGTACGGCTTCATGAGTTTTTGACCGCCGGCTTCAGAAGGGCCGACCTGAAGAGGCTCCGGCCCCACGTCCGGACCCCTGGCAGCCTGCTGCGACGGGATCAGGCACCCGGACAGGAGCGCGCCTCCCACCAGAACCACTCCCGCCCAAGGGAATACCTTGGTCAACCGGAGGCTGCTTCTCTTATCTGATGCTTTCACAGGGCTCTTCTTCCACGCCGAAATCTTGGTTGCGAGGCGCCTTATTACTTGTGCCACGCGGAACACGCAGAAGCAGTTCTTTCTTAGTCTTATCGCGAAATCTTTTCTACAGAAAAGTTCTCCAAGCGGTTGTGAGCCGCTTTGAGAGCCGCAATAATTGCGTTGTCTATATTGACTTGTTATTCCAAAGTACTTCTGATATAATTTCAACCACTATCTTATACAATTGATCCTGGAGTTCTGCGTGAGAACTAAAATAGCATTTCTCACCCTTCTTGCGATCTCCCTCATGCACTTGACAGGAGCGCTGGTCTGGTCAGCGGAAGGCAGAAGCCGACGGCAACCGCCTATCGATCAAACCCTGACGGGGTTTAGGGAACAGGGCGCCTGGTACTTTCTCTGTTGGGCTCCGGAATTCAAGCAGCGCATAGCGCCATACTATCAGACGTACGGGCCCCCACCGCCTCAATGCTGCCCTCCGCCGCCGCCGTGTTTGACCGTCCCTCCCCGTCCCCAGAGGAATCGGGGCGCGAATTCCAGCAACCCTATCCGACCACCATTATCTGACTGATAGCTTAGAGTCTTTGCAGGCAAGGTTTCTGTTGCGCGGGGCACAGAAATGGCTCCACGGGTTCTTATCGTTTCGGAACTGCCCCTTGTATCCCCCGTTAGAAAAGGGGAAGCGCTGCATACCCCCTTTCCTAACCGCGGGAAGGGGGATTTCGCCTCGCGTGACTGAATGCGTAGCGCCGCTGCAATACTCAATCGGGGGAGGCTGAGGTCTCTTCACCGTGACACTCGGCCAAGCGCCGCGTCATTGGCGTCCGACGCGCGCGTGGAGCGCTTGCAGAATAGGGGAATTTTTCGGGGAGGGGTCCGGGGAGAGCCCTTCTTGCAAGAAGGGCCTTCCGTGGAGATTTGTCCAAGAACTCTTAGGTCCCGAAGCAAGTTCTAGTGGTGAGCCGCCTGGACCTTTCGCGCGCCGACAGGTCTCGGAGGAGATGGTGGAAACGGGCTGTTCTCAGGGTAGATGAGGCCGATAGGTAGTTGGCACGATCCCGGATCGGGTCTCGGGACGTTCGGACCGAAGTAAAAACCGTTCACGTCTGCTCCCCACAGGGGCTGGGACCAACTTCCAATGTGTTCCGGCGCGGAACGGAACCCATGCGGACCTTTCTGCCAAGCGCAGATGTGGCTGTCCAGATACATGGCGCTTCCATACCCGTGTGGAAGCCATGAGGCCCACGCCGGGCTCTGCGGCGGATAGTCGTAGTCCGCAGAAGCTACGCCGGATTGGAATCCAAGGATTCCGAGCATGATGAGCACAGGCGCGAGCAAAGTATATGGACGCATGGGGTCTCCTGAAGCCGGTTATTCTCGCTGATTATTGTCAATTATATCAAATTGATGGAGTGGTTGTCAACGTGTAATATTAAATTATAGCCACAATCAATGAAAATGAGGGGCGTCTGATCACGGGAAAAGACATAAAGTCGGTCGGCGGGGGTCAGGGGAAGAGACGAGCGCGGGAGACTGACATTGATACTGTCCAGGTCGGCGGCGCCCGCATTCCAAGACATCGGGGCCCGATGCGCCCCACCCTCCTTATGAAGCGGGATTCGAGGTCTTGCCGTATATGGCCTCTCTGAGCAATTCTTCGATCTTCTTTTTGATTTGTGACGGAGGCAGGTCAGTGCGCAGGCCCGCCGCGCGGCGATGTCCACCTCCGCCGAGTGACTTTGCGAGCCGAGCAACGTCCACGAGATTCTTGGAACGGAGGCTCACCCTGGTAAAACCGTCCGTTTGCTCGGTGATGAGGACACCCACTTCAACGCCTCGAACTTCTCTGAGCCGACTCACCAGGTTTTCCGCATCCGAGTGCGCCAGGCTCAGTTTGCTGAAATCATCGTTGTATAGAACGCTGATGATGACCTGGTCGTCGAGGAGGACCTCGATCCGTTCCAGCATGATCCTTTCCAGGCGCAGGCGGCCCAAGGGGAAGTCTTCGAAAAGACTTAGGGTGACCTGGTACGAGTCGAATCCCGAGGCAAGCATTTCCGAGCCCATAGACAGGGTCCGACTGTTGACTCCCGAAAAGCGGAATCCGCCGGTGTCGGTGATCAGCCCGGTGTAGAGGCACATGCCCACATCGGGAGTGAGTCGGTATCCAGCCTGCTTGAGCGCTTCATGGATCATCTCCGCGGTGGATGTCGCCGAGGGATCGACCAGGTTAACATCTCCGTAGAGAGGGTTAGTGGGGTGATGGTCGATATTGATTACGCGGGCCCCACCCACAAAGGAGGGCAGGTCTCCCGATACCCTGTGCTGCTCGGCCGCGTCTACGCAGATAACCCAGGCCGGCGCGGGATTTATGGATCTCGGATCGGTTACGACTCGTTCCAGCCCGGGCAGGAAATGGTACGTTTCAGGGATTTCCTCCGCGAGCACGGGATAGGCGTTCTTGCCCATGTCCGTGAGGGCAAGCGCCAGGCCGAAAAGGGAGCCAAGCGCGTCCCCGTCGGGATTGACATGGGTCGCGACGACAAAGCCATCCTCATTCCTTAGGATCTTGGCGACTTCGCTGAACATTGCCTTCCTCGTGGCCCCCCAGGCCTTTCAGAATGCGGCGGACACGGTCGTACGTGTCAAAAGAGGTGTCGTAAAAGAACGAGAGCCGAGGGATATACTTCAAATCCAGCTCGAGGCGGAGGTGTCTCCGTATGAACCCTTCGGCGGCCTCCAAGCCGGCTTTGTGGATCTCGTCTCGGCCGTCGGCCAAGCTACAGAAGTAGACCTTGGCGGATTTCAGGTCTGCGGCCATCACCACGTCGGTAATGGTAACGCCTTGGACCCGGGGATCCTTGATCTTGAAGACGATGATGTCCGAGATCACTTGGCGGATGAGCTCGGCCACACGATTTTTCCTGAATCCGCTCACGGTGAGACTCTTGTGGATCAGCCCGCGCCGCTTCCGGTCACGGCCGCGCCTGCTCAATAATGGATGATTTCGATGTTGGCGTTAATCACTTCGGCCAGGTGCAGGTTTTCCACGTAACCAATTATCGTTTCGAGCATTCGGTGCGCGTGCCCCCCCTCATTGCTCACCACCGCAAACCCGAGTTTGCTCAGTTGCCATTTGTCCTGAGCATCGACCTCCGCTATGGAGAGGTCGAACTTACTGCGAACCCTTCCCAGAATGCTCCTGATCACCTGCCGCTTGGACTTCAGAGACGAGGAGTCGTGAATCATCAATTCAACGACACCTACTCCCACTACCATAGCTCAAATCCTTTGGCCGCATCGCCTTGCGGTCGATCAGGACTATGACGCCCGTTCTCCCGCGCGTTCAATTATGACGGCGCCGCCCGATCGAATCAGGTTAGTGTTGCAGCTTCCTCTTGAATGGTGAACGCCTCAATGACGTCACCCACCTTGATATCGTTGAAATTCTGGAGAAGAATGCCGCACTCGAAACCTTCCGACGATTCTTTGATGTCGTCTTTGTGGCGCTTCATGGAGGAGATTTTGCCCTCGTACACCACAACTCCATCTCGTATCAACCGCACGCTGTTCGTACGTTGGATCTTACCGGAGGTGATGTAGCACCCCGCTATGGCGCCTATCCGTGAGATGGTAAAGATCTGACGCACCTCCGCGTGGCCAACCACTTCTTCCCTCAGCACAGGCGCCAGGAGTCCTTCCATGGCCTTGCGGACGTCCTGGAGGGCTTCGTAGATCACCGTATACAGGCGAACATCCACATGTTTTTCTTCGGCAAGCTGAGCCGTTTTGGGGTCCGGTCTCACGTTGAACCCTATGATAATGGCTCGTGACGCGGCCGCGAGCATCACGTCGGACTCCGTGACCGTTCCGACTCCGGAATGGATGATCTTCACGTGCACCTTTTCCCCCGAGGCGCCTTGGAGCGCTTCCTTGAGCGCTTCGACAGAGCCCTGCACGTCCGCTTTCAGGATCAAGTTCAGTTCCAGAGCCTCTTCCGCCTGCATGCGGGCCATAAGCTCTTCAAGGGAAGCGGGCCCGGCTGTCCCGGCAACTTCCTTTTCTCTCAATTTCTGCTGGCGGTGTAAACCGATCTGCTTAGCGACCTTTTCTTCATCGACCACGATAAACGGTTCCCCCGCGTCCGGCACTCCGGAAGCGCCCTGCACTTCCACCGGAGTCGCAGGGCCGGCTTCTTTCAAGACATTCCCCTCATGGTCGAACATGGCTCGCACCTTGCCGTAATGAACGCCGGCCACGAACGGATCCCCCACCTTGAGAGCGCCATCTCGAACCAGGACCGTGGCCACAGGGCCCCGGCCTTTGTCCAAGCGCGCTTCAATCACTGTGCCGACCGCGGGCTTGTTCGGATTGGCCTTGAGCTCCATGATTTCAGCCTGCAGGAGAATCAGATCCAGCAGATCGGAAACTCCCTCACCGGTCTTCGCGCTCACATATGCGAAGAGTGTGTCCCCGCCCCAAGCCTCAGGAATGAGCTCCAATTCGCTCAGTTCCCTGACCACCCGATCTCTGTCCGCCTCGGGCTTGTCTATCTTGTTTACCGCCACCACGATGGGCGCTTTGGCCGCGCGGGCATGGTTAATGGCTTCTCTTGTCTGATCCATCACGCCGTCATCCGCGGCCACCACCAGGACCACGAAGTCGGTGACGTGGGCGCCTCTGGCCCTCATGGCTGTGAAGGCTTCATGGCCGGGGGTGTCGAGAAACACGATATCGCCTCTTTCCAGCCGGGCCTTGTACGCGCCGATGTGCTGGGTGATTCCGCCCGCTTCCTGGTCGGTTACGTGAGCCGATCTGATGTAATCGAGGAGAGATGTTTTGCCGTGGTCCACGTGGCCCATCATGGTCACCACGGGTGGTCGTGGTCGAAGATCCGCCGCCGTCTCCGCTTTTGCCGTAGGGAGAAGATCCTTTTCCGACTGCTCCAGAGCCTCTGTTTCAAAGCCAAGCTCGTTGGCCACCAGCGTGGCCGTGTCAAAATCGATCTGTTCGTTCATCGTCGCGGTTACTCCAAGCGATAGGAGATTCTGGACCACGTCAGCGGCCTTGGTGGACATTCGGTGAGCAAGGTTCGACACCGTGATCACTTCAGGCAGCCTGATGCGCCTCTTGATGGCCTTGGGGGTCGTAATCTCGGTCTTCCGCGGTTTGGCTTTCTTCGCCCGTCCTCGCAGACGACCCGGTCTGCGGTCGTCGTAGAGGTCATCCCTGAGCAGGACTTCCTTGCGGCGCTTGACTTTCACCCGATCTTCATCAAGCGACTCTTCGACACCCTCGCGCGCTCGCTTTTCTTTCTTCTTCTTCTTCTGCCTCGCCTCGGCCTCAGCCAAGGTCTCACCAGGCAGGGGGACCACAACTTCCGCGACCTCGACGATCGGAACCGCTTTCGGTCTCGGGGCGGGTGGCGCCGGCTCGGGCTCGGGCGCAACCTCCTTTTCGGCTTCTTTCTTGAGTTCGACCCTACCGATGATCTGCGCCGGCTGGAGCCTCTTTTCCTTCTTCTTCTTTCGCTTGGCGATCTTCTCTTCTTCGGTTTCCCGTTCAATCAAAGCTTCAGCCGATTCCGGCGCGGCAAGGGCCGCTTCTCGGGCGCTTGCTTGCTTTATGGAGGACGCCTCCTGACTCGGCCCCGCGACTCGCGTTCCAACCTTTTCCGCCGCCTCGATAGCGGGTTTTACGGCGGACTTAGGCGCGGCTTCTTTCACTTTGGCTTCTTTCGGAGCTCTTGTCGGCGCCTCGGCCGGCGGCGTTTTCGGGGCTTTCTCGATGATCCGGGCCGGGGTGGCCTTCTTGCCCTTCTTGGCGTCTTTCTTGACCGGTTCCTTAGCCGCCGCTTTCTCGACGGAGGGGCGTTGAACGGCAGCCCGCTTGAGTTCCGCAACCCGGACCTGCTCCTCAGCGCGTCCTTCAGCCGCTTCGACGGGCGGCCCTTCTACCTCGGGAGCTTTCTGCTTGACCCGTCGCCGAATGACCGTAGGCTTGATGCGCTTTTCGACCACTTCGCGCTGTGGCAGAACAGTGACCAACTCCGCGCGCAACGCGGCCGGATCGTCCGTTTCCAGAGGGCTTTCCGGTCCGTGGACGTCATAGCCCATCGTAACGAGATGCCTCAAAAGGTCGTCGTTTTTGACCTTCAAATCTCGCGCAAGGTCATCAACGGTAAGCATTGTCATCAAGCTTCCCCTTCTCTTCCAGCCTTACCAAGAGTTGCTCTCTGCTCGGAAGGACGAGACCGCCTCGGCGAAACGCCCCTTCCAATCTCCCTTTCTTGAGAGCCCTCTCTATGCATTCCGTCCGGGGACAGAGATAACATCCGCGTCCCGGAACACTTTCAGTTCTCTTCGAGATGAAAACCACGTCCCCGACAACTTTTAGCCGGATCATCTCCCACTGCGGGCGATTGGCGCGGCAGGCGACGCACTGCCTCATGGGAACGTGTCCACGCTTCATGCCATCGGCCGATTCTGGGCGGCTCGCGCAGCCGGGGGGCCCGACTCCACGGTTTCCGCTTCAGCAGCTCCCTCCTCCTGATCCTCAATCCCTTCCGCAGAGACTTCCGCCTCCTCAGCGGACGCCGCAGACGCTTTATCTCCCGTCTGCTCTTCTTCCTCGGCCTCCTCCTCTTCTTCAGGCGGATTGGCCAGGTAGCGCAGGGCCCCGTTGATGAGTTCCCGACCCTTCTCTTCCGTGATGCCGATGAAGCTTGTCAGTTCGGCAAGCGACGCCTTTGCTATATCTTCCGCCGTCCGGTACCCGTTGTCGAACAGGACCGTTGCCATCTCCTCGTTCATGCCCTCAATCTTGACCAGGCGCTCGAACGACTCGCCGGTTATCTTCTCTTCTTTGGACTCACTCCTGACGTCGATTCGCCAGCCGGTAAGTTTGGCCGCAAGCCTTACATTCTGGCCGCGTTTGCCGATAGCCAGGGAGAGTTGGTCGTCGGCCACGACCACTTCCATGGTGTTGGTATCTTGATCGATGATGACCTTGGAGATTTCAGCGGGCTGGAGCGCGTTGCAGACGAAATGGGCCGGATCGTCGTTCCACGGGATAATGTCTATCTTTTCGCCTCGCAACTCCTGGACCACAGCCTGAACCCTCGCGCCCTTCATACCTACGCAGGCGCCCACAGGATCCACGTCCGCGTCCGTGGAGCGGACGCCGATCTTGGCCCGCTGCCCAGGTTCTCGGGCCGCGCACATGATGCGGACGATACCTTCCGCGATCTCCGGAACCTCCTGTTCGAATAGGCTCACCAGGAATCCCGGGTTCGCCCGTGACAGGACGATCTGGGGGTCTTTCTGGGTGCGTCGAACATCGAGAATCAAGGCTCGAATTCGATCGCCCTGTCTGTAGTTCTCCCTGGGGATCTGTTCCGAATATGGCAGCACAGCCTCCGCTCGGCCCAGGTTCACGATGAGATTGCGCTTCTCGAAGCGCTGGACCATGCCGGTAACCACGTCACCCTTCCGATCCTTATACTCGGCATAGATATTCTCACGCTCCGCGTCCTTTACCTTTTGCATGATGACCTGCTTGGCCGTCTGAGCCGCGATGCGGCCGAAGCTCTCAGTGTCCATTTTGACGCCGAGCTGGTCGCCGACTTCCGCTTCCGGGTCCAGTTCACGTCGGGCTGTCTCAAGGTCTATTTCCACGGTCCCGTCCGTAACTTTTTCCACCACGTCCTTGAACAGGAAGACTTCCAGTTCGCCGGTGTCGTCGCTGAATTGCGCTTCCAGCTCCACCCGCAGCCCGTATTTCTTTCTGGCTGCGGAGACCAGGGCAGCCTCCAGGGCATCTATGAGCGTCTCTCTGGAGATCCCCTTTTCTTTGGCGACCTGATCAATCATCCGATTTAAGTTAGTTTCCATCGTACAACCCCCGTTACCTCGGGCCTCTTCGCGCATCCCGACGGAACATCTCCGAATCGGGATACTCCAAGTGTGCTTTCTCGATATCTTCGTGCGGAATCTCCACCTTGTTGCCATCCACTTCCATGATAATATGAGAGTTTTCCATTCCCTTGAGAACACCGTGGAAGTTGCGTCGCCCGTTTACCTTCCGGCTCGTCTTAATTCTGGCCGGTGATCCTGCAAAGCGGCTGAAATCCTTTTCTTTCCTGAGCACCCTGTTGATGCCCGGGGATGAAACCTCCAGGGTGTAGCTCTGTTCGATGGGATCCTTCAGGTCCATCAAAGCGCCGACCTGACGGCTGACCAGCTCGCAATCATCCAGGGTCACTCCGTTGGCTGAGTCGATATAGAGCCGAAGCACCCACCGGCCGCCTTCGAACTTGAATTCCAATTCGACCAGTTCAATGCCTTCCGGTTCCAGAATCGGTTCAATCATCGACCACAGCAATGTGATTCGTTCTTTGTCCATTTTCCTTAATCAGCGAGCCTGGTCGTGAAAGCTTGTCCCGACGAGACCCCAGAGCCTAATAAAAAACCCGGGGTTCATAACCCGGGTCTTATCGACCACCGTATGGAGCGGGCAACGGGGCTCGAACCCGCGACGTCAAGCTTGGGAAGCTTGCACTCTACCAACTGAGTTATGCCCGCAATCAAAAACACCCTAACAATCCGACCTGGGATTGTCAAGTGGTTTTGAGCTGTTTCAGCGACTCTGTCCAGCGATCTCCGCGGCGTTTTTGCCGCGGGCTCTTCCTGGGGGCCTCACCTACAGCTTATCAGAGATAATCTTAATCTGGGCCTTATCTTTGAGCGTCTTGAGCCAACCGGTGAGGATTTCGGTTTGACGAACTTCAAGGCCCCATCTTTTGAACTCATCAGCCTCTTTGGCGTACTCCTCGTCGCTTGTCCGTTCTACGCCGGCCAGGCGAACCACCGCTATCCCGTCGGGAATTAAGAGAGGAGTGGGGAACAGAGGAGCAGCCTCAGATACGGTTGTAAGCATGTCCTTTACTTCAGCGGAATCTCCCAGCCGCGGCGCCACTCTGGGCTCACGGGTGAGCGGCTCCAGCTTCTGCCACTCCAAGTTAAACCTCTTCGCCACTGCATCCGGGTCCGCCGGTTCCTGCTGGAGCGCCTCGATGACCTTCTCTGCTTCCGACCGTGCAGCGGCCAGAGCCTGGTCTTTGCGGAAATCCCGTTCCACTTCGCCCCGAACTTCACCGAGTAAAGGAAGCCGAGGTTCCGCCTTCTTCAGAAGCTTGATCACTACGAAGGTGTCTCCACTGCGGATCATCTTGGAGATCTCACCCGTGTTCAATCTGAAGATTTCCTTGAGCGCTTCGGAGAGCACGCCCAGTCCCGGGAGAGGACCTGCGGGAGTCACAGCTTCGGCCCTTTGGACCTTGAGGCCAAACCTTTCTGCGGAGCCGGCGAGGTCTTCACTTCGATAGACTCGCTCGTACAACTTTTCCGAGTCTTCGAGAGCTTTTCGGCTCGCCTTGTCCTCGAGAATCTTATTCTTTATTCGATCCTTCACTTCTTCCAACTGAAGCTCTTGTTCCGGCTTTTTTTCTTCGACTATGAACAGGTGAAACCCCAGCTCGGAACGAACGGGTTGAGAGACTTCCCCCACTTTGAGGTCGAACGCGACTTTCTCCAATTCGGGGCCCATGGTTCCCCGCGGGACCCAACCGAGATCGCCGCCGGAAGACGCTGTTCCTTGGTCCTGGGATTCCGTGCTCGCGATGGTTGCGAAATCCTCCGGTCCCTTAGTTCGAGTCCTTATATCCTGAAGCTTCTTTTCCAGTTCATCGGCCTGGGACTTATCAATACCCCTCGGGGCCTTAAGCAGGATGTGGCGCAACCGAATCTGTTCCGGGATAAAGAATTCTCGCGTATTAGCCTCGTAATACGACTTGACTTCGTCTTCGCCGACTTCCACTTTGTCCTGGAAGTCGCGCCAACTGAAGGCCACGTATTCGGCGTCTGCGCGGGCGGGGACAGTGTACTTGGCTTGGTTGTCCTTGAAATAGGTTTCCAGTTTTTCCGGATCAGGAGTGGACTCCAATTTCTCCACCGCAGGCTTGATAACGAGGAGAGAGAGGTTCAACTTGTCGTGCGCAAAGCGCCACAGTCGCTCCAATTCTTGGGGGTTGATCTTCACCCCATCGACAAGCACACTAATGAGCTGGTCTCGAAGCAGCTCCTGACGTCGCAACTGTTCGTAACGGGAGAGAGAAAGCTTGAGCTCGCGCACGTACGCGTCGTAGATTCGTTGATCGAAGCGCCCGTCTCTCTGAAAAAACGGATTATTGCGAATACTCTCCACCAGATCTTCATCGGTGACGAAAAAGCCGAGACGCTTGGCCTCTTGAGAGATAAGGACCTCCTCGATCAACCGATCCCGGACCATTTTCCTGAATTCGGGCGTGTCCGCCCCTTCCGGAGGGAGAGTTCCTCCGTAGCGGATTCTCCTTAGGTTCAGCTCGAGTTCACGGGCAGCGTAGAAGTGATCGTATGTGATGACCTCGCCGTTGACTTCGGCCAAGACGTTCCTGTCCGTGGGCGCCCGGTCACCCCAGCCGAAAAAGAAGATGAAAACGATGGCAATTCCGCCCAAGGCGACCTTAATGAGCCAGGAGCGGGCATGTTTTCGCATGAGATCGAGCACAACGCTCTCCTTTCGCTCAAGCCTTTGAGTAAGCCGGAATCATACGGAGATGCCTTCTCGTTGTCAATGCCGGCTTGTGCTATAATGAATTCTTGATCGTCTATCCGGCTTCTGATAGACATCCCTTGCATTCCCCGGCTCCTAACGGAAGTGAGATCCCAACCCCATGCTTTTCCATGTGTTGTCAGGCATTTTCTCCAACGACATGGCCATAGACCTGGGCACGGCAAACACACTGGTCTACGTTCGCGGCAAGGGTGTGCTTCTCTCCGAACCATCCGTGGTCGCGGTGAAGTTCGACATGGAAAGAGGCCCGCGAATCGTGGCCGTCGGCTCGGACGCAAAGAAGATGCTCGGACGCACTCCGGACAACATAAGAGCGATCCGACCGATGAAGGATGGGGTGATTGCGGATTTCGAAGTCACCGAAGCGATGCTTAAGCACTTCATTTTCAAGATACATCGACGCCGGGTGCTGGTGAAACCGCGTATCGTGATCTGCATACCTTCGGGGATTACCCAAGTGGAGATGCGCGCGGTGCGGGACGCCGCTCTGAGCGCCGGAGCGCGGGATGTATATCTGGTCGCGGAACCCATAGCAGCGGCCATCGGCGCGCGTCTGCCCATCACAGAGCCGACCAGCAACATGGTCGTTGATATCGGCGGCGGCACAACAGAAGTGGCTGTCATATCCATGTGCGACATCGTCTATTCCCGGTCCCTCAGGGTTGCGGGAGACAAAATCGACTATGCGATCATAAGGTACGTGAAGCAGAACTACGGGCTTCTCATAGGCGAACGAACTGCCGAGACGGTCAAAATGATGATCGGAAGCGCCTTCCTTCAAAAGGAGGAATCGGTCCTGGAGGTGAAGGGACGAGACCTGATTGCGGGAGTTCCCAAGGTGATCGCCCTGCGATCCGGCGAGGTGACCGAGGCGATCTCCGAGCCTGTAAGCGCTATCCTGGAGACCATCAAGATCGCCCTCGAACAGACTCCTCCGGAATTGGCTTCTGATATCGTGGACAAGGGATTAGTCCTGACCGGCGGGGGATCTCTTCTCAAAGGATTGGATGAGCTGATCCGTCGGGAGACAGGTTTGCCTGTGACCATAGCCCACGACCCTCTATGCACGGTGGTAGTGGGTTCCGGCATGATATTCGAGCATTTTAATCTGTTCAGAGATGTGCTGACCAAAGCGTGAAGCCCCTTGCCCGGAGATCGACCAGGACGTCATGTTTCGTTCCGTCCGCAACATATCCGTCATTCTGCTCTTGCTCGGCGCGGGCCTTGTGATACTCCTCTCCTCTCCGCAGAGGCCCGAGGCAGGTCTCATCCGGGGAACGCTCTATGCTCTGCTCCAGCCTTTTCAGGAAGCCGTTTCCACGGCTCAGTCCCGCGTGCGCAACATCTGGAGCAGTTACATATATCTCACGGAAGTTCGGGAGCATAACAGAAAGCTGACGCAGGAGGTCGCGCGCCTTCTCCACGAGAGAGCGATCCTGCTGGCGAAGGATCAAGAGAACAGGCGCCTTCGAAAACTGCTGGACTTGAAGCGCGGGTACGATTTCCCTTCGGTTGTGGGAAAAATCATAGGAGAAGACGCCTCCGGATGGTATCGAACGTTATTCATCAATAGGGGCCTCGATGATGGGGTGGGGCCGAAGATGCCCGTCGCGGTGGCGGAAGGTGTGGTGGGCCGCATCACGGAGAGTTCAGCGTCCGTCTCCAAGGCGCTCCTGATAACGGATCCGGGCCTCTCTCTTGACTGTCGTGTTGCGCGCACCCGTGACCGTGGAGTGCTGAGCGGCACGTTGCAAGGTGGCTGTATTCTGCGTTACCTGGATCACCGATCAGGGGTGAAAGAGCGGGACGAAGTGGTCACGTCGGGCATGGACGGTGTCTTCCCCAAGGACATGCCGGTAGGCGCCGTCAGGCAGATTCGTCAGAGTGGACAGGGGCTGTTCCTCGAGGCTCTCGTGGATCCGGCCGTAGATTTCAGCAAGCTCGAGGAAGTCTTGATCATTGTGGCCAAACGGGGAGGGTTTGACGTGCGACCCGGACTGGGAGCGGACCGATGAGCGATTTGCTCTTCGTTCTGGGGGCTGGATTTGCGCTGCTTATTCTCCAGACCACCTCCCTGGGATTTACGATCTCACCGGAATATAAGCCGGATCTCGCGCTGATACTAGTTGTCTGGGCAGCGTTACGCATGGACTTACTGGTGGGCGCCGGTTTCGCCTTCATGACGGGGATGACGGTGGATATGCTTTCCGGGTCACACCTCGGGCTATTCGCTCTCATGTACTGCGCGATATTCCTCGCATGTGGGCGTGCGCACACCGCTTTCCAGGTTGACTCTCCTATGGGACGGGCCATTATGGCGGTTCTAGGCTGCTTCGTCGCAGGGTCTGCCGTGGCGGCGCTCAGGTGGGTGCAAGGGCCCCCGGACTTCGGTTGGAACGCATTGCTCTGGCTCACTGCCAAACCGCTCATTACCGGCGCCGGCGCCCTGCTTGTCTTCCCTGCCCTGGACCGTCTGCATTCCGGCTATTCAAGGATCGCCGGAAGCTACTGATCGAAGGTTGAACACCTGGGCAACCCCTTGACCGGCCCAGCCGAAAACGGGATTGACGAAAAGACGTGAGGGAAAAGCATCTGGGCGGCGCGGACTCACCTCCGCACATTCCTTTCGGGACGAGCCTTCAATGACGGAATTTATGCAGCGCGCGATTGTCGACAGCTATTTCAGGACTCGGATATGGATCGCGGCCCTGACGGTCGTCGCTGTGCTCGGATTTCTCATCGTGAGGCTCTGGCAGCTCCAACTCATCGAGCGAGAATCCTACTCCGAACTCTCCGAGCATAATAGGATGCGGCTCATTCGGCTCTGGCCCGCGCGCGGCAGAATACTGGACGCCCAGGGGCGCGTTCTGGCGGAAAACCGGCCCAGTTTCACCTTGTCCGTGGCGCCGGGGGAACTCAGAGACCGTGCCCAGATGGTCCGGACCTACGCTCCCGTGCTGGGAATACCCCAGGAGAGGCTGCGTAAACAATTGGAAAGGAGCGGTCAGGCTCCCCGATTCATGGCGTACCCTCTGAAGAAGAACTTGAGCATGGAGGAAGTCTCTCTCACCAAGGCCCTGGCCCCTGAAATTCAGGGTGTGGTTTTGGAGACTCGAGCGAACCGATTTTACCCTTTTGGTGAGACTATGTGCCATGTCTTAGGGACTCTGGGCGAGATCTCACCGCGAGAGCTTGCAGAAAAATCAGATCAGGGCTATCGGCCAGGTGATCTGATCGGCAAGACGGGTACTGAAAGGGAGTTTGAGCCGTATCTTAAAGGATTGGAGGGCTGGGAGCGGATCGAGATCGACGCAAAGGGGCGGCAGTTTGCCAACATCTCGCGTCAGGACCCAAGCCGCGGCGCCGACATCGAGCTGACGCTGGACGCGTCTCTGCAACAATATGTGGAGGAAGTTTTCATCGAGCGGGCAGGCTCCGTGGTGGTGGTGGATCCGGACACAGGTCGAGTCCTGGCTATGGTGAGCAAACCCGGGTTCGATCTCAATCTCTTCTCTCCCGCGCTCACGGAGAGACATTGGAAAACCCTCAACAATGACCCGCTGCACCCTCTTGAAAACCGCTCGATCAGAGGGCTCTATTCTCCTGCGAGCACCTTCAAGGTAGTAACGACGGCGGCAGCCCTTGCCGAAAGGAAGGTGCGGCCCGACGAGCGGTTCACCTGCAAAGGCAAGATGGAGCTGGCCGGCCAAGTCTTTCGCTGCTGGAACCATTATGGTCACGGAAGCGTCGATCTACGGCGGGCAATCGTCGAGTCGTGCGATATCTACTTCTATCATGTCGGCCTCAAGCTGGGACCGGAGCTTCTGGCCAAGTATGCGTCCCTCTTCGGCCTGGGCACGCCATCAGGCATTTCCTTGCCGCATGAGCTGCCCGGACTGATCCCGACCGAGCCTTGGAAACGCCGCACGTACGGCGAGCCGTGGAAAGACGGCGAAACAATAGCCGTGGCTATTGGCCAAGGTTATCTGGTTTCCACTCCGATTCAGTTAGCCATGATGACCGCGGCCCTCGCCAACGGCGGGAAACTGTTCAAGCCTTCGATTGTTCGACGTATTCGCGCGGAGCAAGGGCCGGTGATCTACGAGCATTCGCCCGTGATCCGATGGCAAATTCCTCTCGAAGACAATGCCTGGCATCTGCTCGATTCGGCGTTGCGAGGGGTCGTGTCGGAAAAGGCCGGAACCGGTGAGAGAGCGCGAGTTCGGGGTGTCCCTGTGGCGGGCAAGACCGGCACGTCCCAGGTGATTCGCATAAGGGAAGGCGGAGCGGAGGGAGAAACGGTTCCGTATCATGAGCGAACTCACGCCATCTTCATTGCTTACGTGCGTGACATGCCCAAGAGAATTGCCGTGGTCGTGCTGGTGGAACATGGAGGTCCTGGGGGAAGGAACGCGGCCCCCGTGGCACGCAAGATCATCAGCCACTACTACGGGGCACCGGATCCGGGAGATCCGCAGCAATAGAACGAGCTTGAAACACACAAACCAAGGCAGCGACCCATGTCTCCCTTACAATCACCTTGGAGCTTTAGATCGCTTGTGCGATTCGAGTGGTCGTTGACATTGATCGCTCTAATCCTTTCCGGGATCGGTCTCGCGCTGATCTTCAGCGCCACCGCGGCCATGGGAGACGTAGGAAGAACCTATGTGCTGAAGCAGGCGATCTGGTGCAGCTTTGGGCTGACGCTCATGGCTGTGTTTCTCTTTTTTGACTATCACGTCTTTGACCGGTACGGAGTATGGCTCTACGTAGCGGTTATTGCTGCCTTGATCGCCGTCTGGGGCGTTGGAAGGGTCACAGCGGGCTCCAGACGCTGGATCGAAATCGGGTTCATGAGGTTTCAGCCGTCTGAGTTCGCAAAGCTCGCAGTGGTGATCATTCTCGCTAAATACTTCAGCAACCTGAGGGGTGGAAGCGATTGGCGGTTTCTGGACATGGTCAAGGCAGGACTGTTGGTGGCTCTCCCCTTTGCGCTGGTGGTGGTTCAGCCCGACCTGGGCACTGCGGGAGTGATTGTGCTCATTGCTGCATCCATGATTCTGTTCGCGGGGATGGGGCGGAAGGCCCTGATGTGGACCGGAGGTATCATAATTGCTCTCATCCCGGTTCTCTTCTTCGTCGGAGATTTTGTTCTGCGGGAATATCAGAAAAAAAGATTGTTAACGTTTTGGAACCCCGAGTATGACCCCCTGGGCGCGGGCTATCACATAATCCAGTCTCAGATAGCCATTGGGTCAGGAGGCTTACTGGGCAAAGGTTTTCTCCAGGGAACTCAGAACCAACTCCTGTTCTTGCCCGTGAAGCACACTGATTTCATATTTGCCATTCTGGCCGAAGAGTTTGGTTTTGTAGGATGTGTCGCGCTCCTGGTCCTCTTCGCTGCTCTCTTGTTGAGGGGATTAGCCATTGCGGGCAAGGCGAGGGACACCTTCGGGGTTCTCCTCTCGTTCGGTTGCGTGGCTATGCTTTTCTGGCATGTGACGATCAATGTGGGTATGGCGCTGGGGATGCTCCCTGTGGTGGGAGTTCCCTTGAGCTTTGTCAGCTATGGTGGATCGTCGCTTTTGGCTTCATACATGGCTGTCGCGATTCTGGCGAGCGTAAGTATGAGGCGCTTCTTATACTGACGTGGCTTTCAGAGTCCCATGTCCACTTAGCCCTTGAACGGGCAGGGGGTGTGTGCTAAGGAAGGAGCGTCCGGGCACAAGGAAGGCGTTCTGCGTCCACCCACCGGAACCGGAGGCGAGATGTTCGGATTCAAATTCAGGAAGGCGAAAAGCGATGCAGTGACCGGATTCCTGGGAAGCCAGACCGAATTTGCCGGCAAACTGGCTTTTACAGGGGTGGTGCACCTGGACGGGCAATTTCAGGGAGAGATTGTGAGTCGAGGAACCCTGGTGGTAGGCCCTGAGTCCGTAATCCGAGCTCAAATTCAATCCAACGTGCTCAAGATCGCCGGTGAGGTGCGTGGGAATCTTACCGCGACCGAGAAGATCGAGCTGTACCCTCAAGCCAGGGTGTTCGGGGACATCCGGACCCCGAGCCTGATGGTGGAAGAAGGCGCCTTTTTTGAAGGCACCTGCAAGATGACTGCGGCGCGGGAAGCGATAGCGCCGTTCGTGGAGCCCGAGGCGGCATTTACCGCAGAGGAGCCGGAAGAAGCCATTTCCGCGCAGGCCTGGCCCCTCTCGTACGACCGCGAGGAGTCCCCGGAAGAAGAAGACCGGAGAGGTCACACACTCCCCAAAGCCAGTCGGTGATTTCGAGCGCTTCAGCCGCGTTCATCCTCAACCAAAAACATCTTGACACCTTGGGGGTGGGGTGGTAGCATGATCCTTCACCCTTGATTTGGGTCTGGAAGCAAATCCTTCTTACAATATCAGGCGCTTAGAGTGGACGGGAACATGGGTCCGACCGCGGACTCCGCCGTTGAGATACGGTAACTTTATCTAAGCCGGGAGATTGCCCCAGTGATTCAGTTAAACTTCACTTTATTTATCCAACTGATCAATTTCCTGCTCCTGTTGGTCATCCTCAACGCTATCCTATACAAGCCGATCCTGGCCAAAATACGGGAGCGGGAAGCTCGCATAAAAGGCGATCGCGATAAGGCCAAGGAGCTGGCCGAGAAGATCGACGTGGAGGAAAACCGCCATCAGCAGCAACTAGCGGCAGCCCGACAGACTGCGGCTCAGGAAAAGGCCGCGCTTTTGGCGGAAGCCAAGAAGAAGGAAGCCGATGTCCTGGAAGCGGCCAAAGCAGATGCGAGCCGTATCGTGGAAGACATGAAAAAGGCCATTCAAGCTGACGCCGAGGAGGTCAGAAAGACTCTCCAAACCCAGATGACTCCCCTCGCTCAGTCCATTGCTCAGAAGCTCCTGGGGAGGGCGGTCTCATGACACGGCGAGCATATGCGTTTTGGGTTCCGGCCTTGGCCTTGGGCGTTCTTCTGGAAACCGTGACAAGTGCGCTGGGAGCTTCCGGCGGGGGTGAAAGGCCGTGGACCTTTGGACTGACAGGGATCCTCACTTGGAGGATCATCGACACGCTGGTGTTGGTCGCGTTGCTCTACTACATTATGCGCAAGCCACTGAAGAAGTTCTTCGTCGATCGCACCGACCAGATCGAGAAGGATTTGGCGGAAGCCAAAGAGCAGCGTGAGCAGGCCCAACAGACCCTGAAGGAATACGAAGCCAAGCTGGCCGGCATGGAGCAAGAGCTGGAGAAGATGCGAGCCGACCTGAGCAAGGCCTCGGAATTGGAGAGCGAAAAGGTAGTGGCCAATGCCCAGCGTATGGCCTCCAGCATGGTTGAAGCAGCCAAGATCGCTGCAGAGCAGGAGGTTCGCAAGGGCAAAGCCGCGCTCCAAGCTGAGGCGGTCGATCTGGCCGTTCAGATGGCCGAAACGTTGATCCGGCAGAAAATCACCGCCGAAGACCAGAAGCGGATGGTTGAAGAGTACCTTGCGAAAGTCGGGGGTATGAAGTGATAAACACGACGCTTTCCAAACGATACGCCCAGGCCCTCGTAGAGATAGGACAAGAAAAGAATGCCCTTGAGAGTTACGGCAAGGATCTTTCCGCTATCAATCAGGTCATGGAGGCTTCCAAGGATTTTCGGGAAGTCTTGATTAATCCCGTCTTCCCTAAGGAGGACAAGAAGCGGATCGCAGGCGAGGTCCTGAACAAGATGGGCGTCGATCCCATGGTTCGCAATTTTATTGCGCTCCTGATCGACCGAAAGAGGATAGACCAACTTCCGGGAATCGAGAAAGCTTATCAAGAAAAAGTGGATGACATACAGGGAATCACACGGGGGGAAGTGATCAGCGCAGAAGCTCTCAGCGAAGGGGCCCTGGCGAATATCACGCAGACCCTGTCGACGATAAGCGGCAAGAAGGTGATAGTGAAAACCAAGGTCGAGCCCGGCTACATTGGGGGCTTGATGGCCAAGGTTGGAGACATGGTTTTCGATGGGACGATCCGAACGCAGCTCAACCAGCTTAAGCAAAGCTTGAAGGGATAGAGACCATGCAGATCAGAGCCGAAGAAATAAGCGACATCATCAAGCAGCAAATCCAGGACTATGACAAGAAAGTCGAGGTCAGCGAAACCGGCGCCGTCATCAGCGTGGGCGACGGAATAGCCCGTCTGCACGGACTGGAAAATGCGATGGCGGGAGAGCTGCTGGAGTTCCCGGGGGGCATCATGGGCATGGTGCTCAACCTGGAACAGGACAATGTGGGCGCGGCCATCTTGGGCGAAGACGTCCACATCAAAGAGGGTGACACGGTCAAACGGACCAGCCGGATCGTTCAGGTGCCCGTGGGCAAGGCCATGCTCGGGCGGGTCGTAAACTCTATCGGGCAGCCTATCGACGGAAAGGGCCCGATTGACACCAAAGACTTTCGCGTGGTCGAAATCGTGGCTCCCGGCATCATTAAGCGGGAGCCCGTGAAGGAGCCGCTCCAGACCGGCCTTAAAGCCATCGACTCCATGATTCCTATCGGCCGCGGCCAACGCGAGCTGATCATCGGCGACCGCCAGACGGGCAAAACCGCCATCGCAGTGGATACGATCATCAACCAGAGGGAAACGGACGTTGTCTGCATCTACGTGGCGGTGGGCCAGAAACGCTCCTCGGTCGCGCAGGTAGTAGCCACCCTTGAGCGGTTCGGCGCGATGGAGTACACCACCGTGGTCTCCGCAACCGCCTCGGACCCTGCGCCCATGCAGTTCATCGCGCCCTATTCCGGCGTGACCATGGGCGAGTACTTCCGGGACAACAGCCAACATGCGCTGATCATTTACGACGACCTGAGCAAGCAGGCCCAGTCGTATCGTCAGTTGTCACTGCTCCTTCGTCGGCCGCCCGGACGTGAGGCCTTCCCCGGGGACGTTTTCTATCTCCATTCTCGACTCCTTGAGCGCGCCGCCAAGCTGAACGAGAGTCACGGAAGCGGCAGCCTGACGGCCTTGCCGATCATCGAGACCCAGGCGGGCGACGTCTCCGCTTACATTCCGACTAATGTTATTTCCATTACGGACGGCCAGATCTACCTTTCCACCGACCTTTTCTATTCAGGGGTTCGCCCCGCGGTGAACGTGGGTCTAAGCGTCTCGCGGGTCGGCGGCAATGCCCAGATCAAGGCCATGAAGCAGGTGGCAGGCTCGCTGCGCCTTGACTTGGCCCAGTTCCGTGAGCTGGAAGCCTTTGCGCAATTCGGTTCGGATTTGGACAAGGTTACCCAGGCGCAGTTGGCCCGGGGAACCAGGCTCGTAGAAATTCTCAAGCAGCCTCAGTACCAGCCCATGCCGGTGAATAAGCAGATTGCCGTTATCTTCGCCGGGACCAACGGATACCTGGACGAGTACGATCCTCGGATGCTCGCGGAGTACGAACGGCAGCTTCTGAGCCACTTGGAGACCAAGTATCCGGATATCTTGCAAGATATCTCCGATAAGAAAGAGATCAGCTCGGACACCAACGCGAAGCTACGCAAGGTGCTCGACGAGTTCAAGGGGATCTTCACTCCGCCTGAACTTTCACTCGTGTAAGGACCGCTATGGAGAGGCCACGGAGAGTGGCTTAGCCGCGTTCAGCTTGATGTGATCCGCTCTTGTTCCAGAGGTTGATATGCCAAGCCTTCGCGATTTGCGTAAGCGCATAGCCAGTGTCAAGAACACGCAGAAGATAACCAATGCCATGAAAATGGTTGCCGCGGCCCGGCTCAGACGGGCGGAGGAAGCGGTGACTAAGGCCCGACCCTATTCGGATAGGATGCGCGAGGTGCTCATGTCCCTCGCACACCGGGTCAATCCCAGCGCCCATCCCATGCTCGATGTTCGAGAGGTCAAAAAGGTTCTCCTGGTTCAGATCACCGCGGACCGGGGTCTGTGCGGGAGCTTCAACGCGAACCTGAACAGGCGAGCCGAAGCCTTCATCCGTGAGATGACGGAAAAGGGTTATCAGGTGGGATTCATCAGTGTGGGTCGGAAAGGCCACGATTACTTCCGCAGGCGAGGTTTCGCCATAGAGGAGAAATTCCTCAACGCCATGAACAGGGTGGATTATCCCCTGGCAAAAAGTATTGCCGATGTTGCGGTGAATAAGTTCGCACAGGGCGAGTACGACGAGGTGTGGGTTCTCTATAACAGGTTCCGGACAGCCGCGTCTCAGATACTCACGTTGAAAAAGCTTCTCCCGATCATGCCTGAGGAGGCGGAGCCGAAAAGACGCAGAGAGTATTTGTACGAACCCTCGGCGGACGAGCTTCTGACAGGCATTTTGCCCATGTACATCACGGTGCAGATCTACACGGGCCTGCTCGACTCGGTGGCAAGCGAGCACGGCGCGAGGATGACCGCTATGGAAGCGGCCACATCGTCCGCGGAGGAGATGATACACCGGCTCACACTTAGAATGAACCGCATCCGCCAGGAAACGATTACGAAAGAGCTGATGGAAATCGTAGGCGGAGCCGAGGCGCTCAAGGGCTAGAGCAGTGGGCGTCGTCGCGGAAAAGGTAACAGAACCGACTGTCAGACGGTTTCAGGAGGATATCCTAAGATGGCTGTAGGAAAAATAGTGCAGGTAATCGGTCCGGTTGTCGACGTCCAATTCCCGGAGGGCGAGCTTCCGACACTATTCAATGGGCTCATCATCACGAACCCCGCGATCAACGACGAGCCGGACAACCTTGTCGTGGAGGTTGCCCAGCACCTGGGGGATAACATAGTCCGCACCATCGCGATGGACACCACCGACGGCCTCGTGCGCGGCATGACCGTGAAAGACATGGGCAGCCCGATCATGGTCCCGGTGGGCAAGGGCGTGCTCGGCCGAATCGTAAACGTGGTGGGACGACCGGTGGACGAACTGGGACCGGTCACTACCGAGGAGAAGCGGCCCATCCACAAGGCTGCGCCTTCTTTTGAAGAACAGGTGACCGACATCGCTATCCAGGAAACCGGCATCAAGGTCGTTGACCTGATCGCGCCGTTCATGCGGGGCGGCAAGATCGGTTTCTTCGGCGGCGCGGGAGTGGGCAAGACGGTCTTCATGATGGAGATCATCAACAACATCGCCAAGCAGTTCGGTGGAACTTCCGTGTTCGCGGGTGTGGGCGAGCGTTCGCGCGAAGGGAACGACCTGTACCTGGAAATGGGCGGCACTCTTCCCGGCAGACCCAAGCGCGAAGGCGAGAAGGTTATCGACCGTGCAGCCCTTATCTACGGCCAGATGAATGAGCCCCCTGGAGCTCGCGCAAGAGTGGCGCTGACCGCGCTGACTGTCGCGGAGTATTTCCGTGACGAAATGAACATGGACGTGATGCTCTTCATCGATAACATCTTCCGATTCACCCAGGCGGGTTCCGAAGTTTCGGCTCTCCTCGGCCGCATGCCCTCTGCGGTGGGTTATCAGCCGACCCTGGGCACGGACATGGGCGAGCTTCAGGAGCGCATCTGCTCGACCAAGAACGGGTCGATCACCGCGGTGGAGTGCATCTACGTGCCTGCGGACGACCTCACCGACCCTGCTCCGGCAACGACATTTGCCCACTTGGATGGAACAGTCGTGCTTTCACGCCAGGTTGCGGAGCTCGGCATTTATCCCGCGGTCGACCCACTCGATTCCACCTCCCGAATTCTCGATCCGAGGGTCGTAGGCGAGGAGCACTACCAGGTTGCTCGACAGGTTCAGCTCATTCTCCAGCGGTACAAGGACCTGCAAGACATCATCGCGATTTTGGGCATGGACGAGCTCTCCGAGGGCGACAAGTTGGTCGTCACCAGGGCGAGAAAGATCCAGCGCTTCCTGTCGCAGCCCTTCCACGTTGCCGCAGAATTCACCGGCGCCGCAGGAAAGTACGTGAAGGTTGCGGACACGGTGGCCGGCTTCAAGGAGATCGTGGAAGGCAAGCACGATCATCTGCCCGAGCAGGCTTTTTACATGGTCGGCGACCTCAACGAGGTTATAGAGAAAGCCGAGAGATTGGCAAAGGCAGCCGCCTGATCGGGAGGCATTGATGTCGAAGAAGTTCAAGGTCGAAGTTGTCACTCCGCTGGGGGTGGTGCTCGATAAGGAAGTGGAAGAGATCATTGCTCCGGGCGTGATGGGCGAGTTCGGAGTGCTCATTGGGCACACTCCTATGCTCACGTTCATCAAGCCCGGTATCTTTTCCTATCTCGATGAGAACAACGAGTTTGTGAAGTTCGTGGTGGGCGACGGCTTCTGCGAAGTGCTGAAAGACTCTGTCACCGTCCTTGTGGAAGAAGCTCAGAGGACTGAGGAGATCGATCCGAATGAAGCCACCGCGCAGCTTCTGGACCTTGAAGCCAAACTCAACGCGATTCACGCCTCGGAAGATCCGGAGGAGTATGCCCGAATCACCGCAAGGATGAAAATGGCTCGTCAGAAGGTGGCGGCGGCTAAGAAGAGCTGACAGTCGTCAGTTACAACCAGTGATTGATTTTGAGAGGTCTCGCCTGCGGCGCCATGTGGCCGCTGAGCGGAAGACCTCTTTTCTTTTTGGAAATCGATTCACCCCGACTTGCATTTGGATAGGGCTTCAATGATGTCTTCGGGATCGACTCGCTTCATGTGGTTCGGTTCCACATAGGCCATGCGAATAGTTCGGTCTTTGTCGATCACATAAGTAGCGGGAATAGGAAGCTCCCAGGTTTCATCGCCATTCAATTCAGGGATTCGGTGACCGATTCCTCGATACACCTCGCGCAGCGCTTCCGGCAATTGGAACGCGATGCCGAATTGTCCGGCCACCCCATTTCCCCTGTCGCTCAGAATCTCAAAGGTTAGCGCATTCTTCTCGGCTGTAATGAGAGAAGCCTCCGGAGTCTGTGGAGAGATCGCGACGAGCGCGGCGCCCAGTTTCGTGATTCGGGGTAGTTCGAGCTGCAACGACCGCAGCTCCAGATTGCAGAACACTCACCAGACCCCGCGAAAAAAATTCAGAACCACAGGGCCGCGGGCCAGAAGATCCGAGAGCTTCACGGGATTCCCGCCCGCGTTGAGCAGCTCGAAATCGGGGGTCAAGTCTCCGACCTTCAGGCATCGTTCGGCGATTCCTGACCGAGTTAGGGCCTCGATCGCTCCATCGATCACCGCGAGATGGTCAGGCGGTATCTGGCTCCGCCGCTGTCGGCGCAAGCTGTCCAGCTCTTCAATGAACGACACGGCCGGCCTCCTTTTTGCCGATTATACCCATTCTTGAAAGTTCCGCCGGAATGAGATCGCCCTCCCAGAAGTACCCGTATTATAGTGAACGGCTTTGAGATTTGCGTGAAAGGTCACCCTCCCCCTTCCCCCTCCCATCAAGGGAGGGGTCATAAAACCCTCTCCCCTGGCGGGAGAGGGAAGGGAGAGGGGGATTCTAGCCTTAGCCAAAGGCGCAGATCTCAACGCAGCCTTCTATAGTCTTGCCAATCAAATGGGCATCACTTCCGGCAGAATTCCGGTGCGATCCGGAATTCCCAGAAGGGGAATACTGTGAGTAGCCCTGGGTGAAACCCAGGGTAAAAGGCATCCAACAAGCTTTTCTCGGGATCGGCCCTGAAGGGGCCGCCCCTACAGGGCCAAAAGGAACCACTTATTAGCTCCGTACCACGGGTTTCACCCGTGGCTACTCAAGGTGCTCCCCCTCCAGGGGAAAGACAAAAGCGAGATCTCATTTTGCGATTATTAATGAGAATCTCTCTATTGCCGGAACCGTTCCACGAGCTGGTTCTTTTGGAGCTTCCCCATCTGGTTCCGAGGCAGGCGATCGATGATGAAAAGCTGCTTGGGACATTTGTATCCAACCAGGCGTTCCTTGCAATATGCCATGAGTTCGTCCGGCGTCGCTGCCGGCGTGGCCTCCTTCAACGCCACCACGGCGGTCACGCGTTCCCCGAAGTCTTCGTCCGGCAGGCCGATCACTGCGGCTTCTAGGATAGCGGTGTGGCCTTCCAGGATATTTTCCACCTCTTTGGGGTATACGTTGTACCCACCCGTGATGATGAGTTCCTTTTGTCGGCCGACGAGATAGAGCCTGCCCTTGTCGTTCGCGTCCTGGTATCCGAGATCTCCGGACTTGAACCATCCTTCGACAAAGGATTCAGCGGTCTTCTCGGGCATGCCCCAATAGCCTGCAAACACGTTTTCCCCGCGCATGAGCACTTCACCGACCTCACCGGGCGCCACGTCGGTCGCGTCCGGCTTTGCAACCCTGATTTCCACTCCCGGCAGCGGAAAACCCACACTCTGGGCCTTGCGACCCTCCACCTCTATGGGGTTGGAAGTGATCATGCCGGCCTCGGTCATGCCGTAACGCTCCAAGATCCGGAAGCCGGTGTGCTGCTCGAATCGTATGAACTGCGTCTCCAGCAGCGGAGCGGACCCTGATATGAAGACACGCATTGAAGAGAGGTCGGGCCTCTTGTCCATCTGCTCCCACGCGTTCATGAGCCGCTGATACATGGTGGGCACACCCATCAGAATGGTGCATCGCTGTTCGCCGATAGTCTCCCATGTGCTCACCGGGTCGAATTTCTCGTGCATGATAATGGTCGCGCCTGCATTGAGTCCGCCGTGCAGGGCCACAAACAGCCCGTGGACGTGAAACAACGGCAGAGCGTGGAGTAGCACGTCTCCGTCCGACCATTGCCAGGATTGGTGCAAAGCCATCGTGTTCGAGACAAGGTTCCGGTGCGTGATCATCGCTCCTTTGGAGCGGCCGGTCGTCCCTGATGTGTAACAGATAATCGCAACATCATCGTCTTCTGTAGGGAACTCGCGGACGTATCCCCGCGGGACCTTTTCCAGTTCCGCGCTCAAAGAGAACGCGCCATCGGCCTCTCCATCCACCACCACGCTGCGAAGCCCGCTAAACTTGGCGAGCACATCCCGCGCGCGTGAGAACCTCGCATTATCAGTGAAGAAAAGCGAGCTTCCCGAATCCGACAGGAAGTATTCCAGCTCCTCCGGTCGGTAGTCAGGGTTGAGGGGAAGGGCCACGCCGCCCACGGTGAGCACTGCCAGCTCGAGAAACACGAACTCCATGCGCTTGGGCAACTGGATCGCAACCCGGTCGCCCACTTGCGCTCCGAGCCGCTTCAGAAGCGCAGCATATCGTTCTATTTCCCGATCGACTTGCCCAAAAGTGTAAGGCGTTCCTTCGAATATTACCGCGGGCTTTGCCCCGAACGCGTGCGCTGTTTCCGAAAGTTTTCTTGCAAGATTCATGGCCTGGTTCCTCCCTTCTCGAGCCGCTCAGGAGTCGGCCGAAGACCTGTTCCATGAGGTCACAGCCGCGGCCCATCACCCGATCATCTTGGCGGGAAGCCAAGTCGCCATTTCCGGGAAGATGCACAGAAGAACGATGAGGATCGCATCAATTACCAGGAACGGGATCAGGTACCACAATATCTGAGAGAGCGGCACGTCAGGAGCGATGCCTTGCACAACATAGAGGTTGAGGCCCACCGGAGGCGTCAAGAGGCCGACTTCCAAGTTCACGGTCATCATCACGGAAAACCATACAGAATCAAACCCCAATCCTTTGATCACGGGCAGGAGCATGGGGGCAACCATGAGAATGACCGCGGCAGGCGGAATAAAACAGCCCAGGAGGAGCAGCAAGATGTTGATGAACAGAATGATACCCCACTTGCCAAACGGAAGCGCCAGGATAAGCTCTGCAAGAGACTGGGTAACGTACAGGTCCGAACAGACAAAACCAAACAGAGAGGCGCCCGCCATGATCATCAGGATCATGGAGCTGTCGTTCAGAGTGCGGGTGAGGATTTTGGTCATCTCTCCCAACTTGTAGACTCGGTAGATGATGACCACAACGAGGAGCGCGATCACCGCGCCGACTCCTGCGGCCTCGCTCGGAGTTGCCCACCCGCCGTACAGCGAGACCATGATGCCGAGAATGATGAGGATTAAGGGAGCAACCTTGACGAGACTCGCCATCTTCTCCTTCATGGTGTAGCGCTCAACTGCGGAAACACTCCCGGGAACGGTTGCCGCCTGTGCCGGCGCCGACGGGTTGGAGGCAGACTGCCGCGGCACGAAGAATCTGAACGCGAACACTATCCACAGAGAACTCATCACCACCAGGAGAATTCCGGGAATGACCCCTGCGATAAAACACTTGCCGATGGACGTTTCCGTGGCCACTCCGTAGAGGATCATGGTCATGCTCGGAGGGATGAGAATGCCGAACGTTCCGGCGTGCGCGACCATGGCGCAGGAAATCGCGGGATCATAGCCTCTGTTCCGCATTTCCGGTATGCCCACACCTCCCACCGCAGCCGCGGTGGCGGGGCTTGAGCCGCACAAAGCGGCAAATATGCCGCCGGCCAGCATCGTGCTCACGCCAAGACCACCGGGGAGACGGTAGACCCAGCGGTGCATAGCCTCGTAAAGGTCTTTGCTTGCCCTGGTGGCAGCTAACGGCGCGCTCAGGAGAATAAAGAGGGGGATGGAAAGCATGGCAAAACTGTCCATGCTCCCGTACAGCACGTAAGGAATCTGCTGCATAAGATGGGGCGAGTAGATCAGAATGTAAATCACGGAGACCGCAACGAGACCCGACCATATGGGCATCCCCGAAAACAAGAGGACAAGAGCGCTCATGAAAACCAAGATGCTGAGTTGCGCCTCATTCATGGTCGCCTCCCTTCCGCTCCTGCGAGTCGGCCCCCGGAATGTCAATGTCCTTCAGCTCCGAAGGAATGAGCGTTTCCTCGAAGGCGCCAGTGCGGAGCGCGACTATCTTGCGCCAAATTTGCACGGTTGACTGGAGAAAGAGGAGTGTGGCGCCCAAAGGTAAGAACATATAGGGTATCCAGAGAGGAGGCCCCCAGAGCGATTCACTGTGCTCGTTGGTGGCGATCGTTTGCCACCACATGGGCCACGCGTACCATGCGATGATCACGCAGACCACGCAGCTAGCGATTCCCGTGACGACCAGAAGGATTTCCCTCGGTCGAGGCGGCAGATAGATGATGAGCATGTCGATGTTGAGGTGATGTCCGCCCAACTGCGCGAATGCGGCACCCACAAAACAGGAATATATGAGGAGAAAAACCGAGGCCTCTATTTGCCAGATCGTCGACCAACCCAACACCTTCCTGACCAGAACACATTCGGTGGTGACCAATGCGGCTGCGAGCACCGCGACCGCTCCGATCAACCCGGTTATCTTGCTGAGCGTCGTGGCAAGGCTTTCCAGCCTCGGCCAGAAACCCTGATTCGCTTCCTTCATGACCGCTCCCTCCACAAGCATTTGAGCGCCCGTGGCCCCCGTCCATCAAGCCACGGGCGAGCATTGGCGCTCAGAGTCACTCCATGGCTTTGACAGCCAGGTCCAGGAGCTCTTTGCCGTTGGGAACGGTCTCCTCATAGTTTTTCCACGCGGTTTTCTTGGCAAACTCTGTCCACTGCTGAAACTCTTCCTTGGTCATGTAATGAAGCTGCACGCCCGCCTTCGTGAACTCACTGACCAACGCTTCATTATCCTTAGAGAAATTCGGCACGACCCAGTCTTTTTCCATTTCCGCCGCAACTTCCTCGAACGCCTTCTTTTGCTTTTCCGAAAGGCGATTCCAGGTCTTCATGGAGATCACCAGGGGCTCCGCCATGTACCAGATGGCATAGTCACGGGGGGCGTTCATGAACTTGAGCTGCTCGTAGAGCCGATAGGAAACAAATGAAGAAGATGAGGTGAGACACGCATTGAGCACCCCGGTGGAAAGGGCATGGTAAATCTCTGAGGACGGCATGCTCGTTATTGATGCGCCTGCCTCTTTGAGCATGAACTCGAATTTCTTCCCCGCGGCCCTCATCGCGAGCCCACGCGCATCCTCCGGAAGCCGAATCTGACGAGTCGCGCACCCTATGCCGCCGTCCAGCCACGCCCAGATGAGGATCTTCACACCATTGTCTTCGCACAGCTTTTGGATGCGCTGTCCGATCGGTTTGTTTCTCCAACTCATTGCCTGCTTCATGCTGGAGACGGAACAGGGCAGCAGCGTGATAGACAGCTCAGGATGTTTTCCGGCTGCGTAATCGAGCGGGTAGACGCTCAAGTCGAGCACTCCCTGTTTCAAAGCGTCCCATTGTTCCTTGGCTTTGTAGAGCGAGCTGGCGGGGTAGTAACGGAACTCCACCTCTTTGCCCAATTTTTGAGCAACCTTTTCCCCAAAGACCTTGGCCATGACGTCTCGAACATCGCCCTCGGCGAACTGGTGCGACACCTTCAACCTCATGGCCGCGGGGCAAACCGTGCTCCACGCCACAAAGAGCGCCGTGATTACCACTACCAACAAAATCTTCGCCATCCTGCCGTTTGCGCTACTCATCGTTCTCCTCCTTTGAGCGGGGCAAATTTCAGGTCCACTGTGACAACCTGTAGTTGACGCCGATCTGCATCAGCGGGAAAAACCCCCGGTTTATCACAGTGAGCGTTGCAGTCCCTGAAATTACGTGTCAGCCTCTACGGTTATACAAGCCGGCGAGCGCCGGAAGCGCTCGAATATATCTGGAGTTGTGGGCGAGGGCCCCCGGATGTTTTCGGCGCCTTCCTCCGTCAAAGAGAGTCGGGGATTCTGCCCGGTTGCTTGGCTCGACGCGTCGCGGCCTCTCTCAAAATCCCTCGCTCTTGGCTTTGTCCCTAATCCTTTGAGTCGCCTTCCCCGTCGTAAAGGGCTCGTAATGCTTCGCACTGATTCATGAGGTGTCTTTTCATGACGCGCTCAGCCGCGGAGGGGTCCCTCGCCCGCAACGCCTGCATGAGAGCGCGATGTTCGTTCATGGAGGCCCGGAAGCGGTCGCGCTGGTAAAGCTGGCGATACCGATAGAGGAGGATTTTGTCCCTCAGTCCGTTGACCACGTCATTGAGAACCTGGTTGCCCGTCATCTCTTGCAGGAGCACGTGGTATCGCTGATTAACCTTGAGGTATTTTTCGTGATTTCTCTCTTCGTAGTGCTTTTCCAGCCTCTCGTGCAGTTTCTCGATCTTTTCCAGCTCGCTCTGGGTCATCTTCTCCGCAACCACGCGGGCGCATGTTCCCTCCAAGATGCTCATTACCTCGAAAAGCTCTCTGATCTCTCTCATGGATGGCTGAGCCACGTAAGCGCCTTTGTTGGGAACGAGGTCGATGAGCCCTTCCGAGCTGAGGATGCGCAGCGCTTCCCGCAGCGGTGTGCGACTAATCCCCAGGGACTGGCAGAATTGCTTCTCGATGATCCGATCCCCTTTTCTGACTAGGCCTTTGCGGATCATGTCGCGGATTCTCTGCGCCACTTCCTGAGAGAGGGGTCGGGCGGGGATTTTTGAAGGGCGCCACATGGGTGCGTCCGTCGGTCGGTATCTGGGCCGGGGGACGGCCGTGGGTATTTGGCGATTTTCCGTGGCGATCGTGAATGCGATACGCAGGTATGCTGTATACAATATTCACAAGAACTGTCAACGAAAAAATAAGCCCTCCTAATCGTTCACGTATGCCGGGCTACAGCTCGCCTTTGTCGTGCTCAGAACGCGGGATTGGAATCCGGCGAAACGCGGGTCCGGGTTCCGCGTTTCGCCGGAATGACGCAAAGTATTGCGCTTTGGAGACATGTCTGGAGCAGAGTCGGTGGATTGGACTTCAGTAAGACAGGTGTCCCGCGTCTCGCGGGACGAGGCAATCTCATGTTCGGAGGGCCCCTCACTAAGTGTATGGAATCTTTGGACGGTCCGGTTTGTCCAGCTCTTCCCAGACGATGCCCCATTTCTCTTTGAACAGAGGTCCGAGGCGTTGAAAAAGTCTTCCCCAGTGAGATTTGCCTTGTTCCAGCCCTTCCAGGATCTCCGGCACCATGGCGCTCAGCGACGCGAGTTCATCCTTGGGCAAGAACGACACAGCGCCGTGCTTCAACGCTTGGTTGACGCTTTCCACATTGATTGAGCGCGCGGTGAGCATGGCCGCGGGTTGCTGCCGCTCGCTGCAGATCTTCAGCAGCTCGAAACCGTTGACGCCCATGATGTCCAGAATGGCCAAATCGAATCGATCCTCCTCAATCAGCTTCTTGCCTTGGCCGAACGTTTCCGCGCCGACAACCTCGGCACCTTCAAGCTGGTCTCTGGCCACTTCGATCACGTCAGCCTCATCGTCAACCACGAGGATTCTTTTCCCTTTGAGAATCTGCGGATCAGTCATGTTGCGCTCCTGAATGTTGAATCAGCATGTTGTGCCAATGGGGTTTCGGGACTTTCACGGTCGCTGCAACGGGGCGTTTATCGTTTGAGAATTTTTCCTTTCAGTTCATGCTAGGAAGCCGCCCGCCCTCTGTCAACATGTTTCCCAATTGTTTCTCAGGGCTTTCTCATTGAGTTATTATGGCCGTTGTACGAAGGAAAAATGTCCCTTGACTCGTATTTCGATTTAGATTAATGAATGAATTCATAGATTTGATTTCTGGTCTTCATGTGTGAACCATGACCGATTCGCAGCAGCCTCAACGTCCCAGTGATTTTGCTTGTCCGTACGCGGCAGGCTCGGAATTCGATCAGGCTCTCCGCAAGGCTCAGGACCTCCTGCGCGAGGGGAAGCTGGAACCTGCGTTAAGCCTCCTCTTGGAACTGGAAAAGAGGTACATCCAGTCCGTCCGGCTTTTTGATCTGCTGGCCGACGTTTTGCTTCGGAGTGGCCGCATAAAGGCGGGGATCCGATACAAGACCTTGCATGAAATCCTCAGAGGAACCTATAAGATTGCCAAAGAGGAGATGCGGGTTGAGGGCGCGATCGGTTCCGGGCTCCTGTTCAAGCCCGGAGCATCTCCAACCGGCGAGGGTCCGCTTGAGTTCCTGCCGGACTCTTCCGGAGAAGTTACTGAATCAGGCGCCCGGCAGGGCCTCTATCCTCTCACGGCGGCGATGGGTCTTGAGTTTATGCGGCAAGGCCATTTTCGGCGGGCGTTCGAGATCTTTGACGAGTTGGTAAGAAGACATCCGGATGACCAGACTCTGAGAGAGGCGAGAGAGCGAGCGCTGAAAAAGGATCGAAGCAAGCAGGTAATGGAACTCCTCCAGCGTTGGGTTGCGCGAATTGAGCAGATGAAGGCGGAACAGTCTCCGGAACCATGATTAGTGCATCGAATGCTCTCCAGATGCGATTGAGAAAGCTTGGTGTAGACGCGGTCCTGTTTAACACTTCCGAGCACCTCCCATCGATCAACTTACGCTATCTATCGGGCTTCACGGGCTCCGACGCCAGTCTCCTCATCACGGCCCATGAAATGCGCCTCTTTACTGACGGCCGGTACAAATCACAGGCTGCCCGGGAAGCGCCGGGTTTCAGGCTCCACGTGACGCGCCAAAAGATGGAGTCCCTCGCCAGGATCTTGGCGCGACTAAAGGTGAAGCGTCTCGGTATAGAATCGGCCCGGGTTAGTTATGAATTCGTTAAGGCGCTGGAGCGCAAGAGCCCTGGAGTCAGGATCGTGGACATGAAGCGATCCTTTGTGGAAGAACTGCGGATTCGCAAAAGCCCTGAGGAAAAACGGAAGATACAGGAAGCCGCGGCAATCGCGTCGCGATGCTGTCAAGAGATACTCGAGCGGGGGCTCGACGGAAGAACTGAAATAGAGGTGGCTGATGAGCTGGAAATGCTCTTCAAGCGACACCGCGCCCAGGGCCGCGCGTTTGAAACGATCGTCGCATCGGGCGAACGGAGCGCATGGCCGCACGGAACCGCGACCGAAAAGACCATTCGCAAGGGCGAGCTGGTTATTGTTGATTACGGATGCGTGGTGGGCGGGTACAATAGCGATGAGACCGTGACGTGCGTGGTGGGGCGGCCCACTCGGGAACAGCAAAAAATCTATACCGCGGCGCACACCGCGCACATGAAGGCTATAGAGGCCCTGAAGATAGGCGTTTCCGTCAAAACGGTAGATAGGGTTGCCCGAGACGCGATTCAGAAAGCGGGATACGGCAAGCACTTCCTGCACGGACTCGGTCACGGGCTCGGCCTTGAGGTGCATGAGCCGCCACGTCTATCGCCACTGGGGCGTGGCGTAATTGACGAGGGCATGGTCTTCACCATAGAGCCGGGCATCTATCTGGAGGGCGTGGGGGGCGTTCGCCTTGAGAGTCTGATATATATGGATCGGGACGGTCCCGAGGTCCTCTCACGGATGCCCAAGGAGCTGATTCGGATCGAGCCGTAAGCCCGACCGCGAGAAACAAATCAACCCGCATAGATCGATCTGAGAACATACATATCCCCTGAAACCCGGGTGTGATACGGAGGATTCATGTACTCAACTTCCGATTTCCGAAAAGGGCTCAAAATAGAGATAAACGGTGAGCCTTTCATCATCGTGGATTTCTTGCATGTCAAGCCGGGCAAAGGAGGGGCGTTCGTCCGAACCACCCTCAAGAGCCTGCTGACGGGCAATGTGATCGATCGCACTTTTAGGTCCGGCGAGAAGGTCGACAAACCGGATTTGGAAGAAAAATCCATGCAATACCTGTACGAGGCGGACCACCAGTACTATTTCATGGACGCTGAAACGTACGATCAGCTTTTCATAACCAAAGACCAGTTAGGGGACAGCGTGAACTACCTGCAGGAAAATGTTCAAGTAAGCGTCCTTCTCCACAATGGGAAGCCGATCGGCGTGGAAGCGCCCATATTCGTAGAACTCAAGGTGACCTCCACCGAGCCGGGCTTCAAAGGAGATACGGCAGGCGGCGCCACGAAACCCGCAACATTGGAAACCGGTCTTACGGTTCAGGTGCCCCTTTTTGTGAACGAAGGCGATACCCTGAAGATCGACACTCGCACCGGGAAATACATCGAACGAGTGCGTTGAGCAGGACGTTTACCCGGCCCTACCCGGGAGGAGTCAAGGAATGGACCCACTCGGTCTGGTCGTGCGTGATGAGGAAACCTTTCTCACCAGGGTCGTGAACCTGGGTATGGAGCAGGGTATATTCACGCGGGACAGAGCTGATGAAATAATCCGGATCTCCGTGGCCATGGCCAACAAGTACGTCCTGGACAAGCAGGTGGACTTTCGGTCCACAGAGGAACTGGCCGGCGTCCAGGAGACCATCCTGAAGTTGGTGGGCGTGGGACTTGAGATGAAAGCCGGAGGCGACCCGGACACGGGCGTACATCTGCTCATGGACGCCTCGCCTGTGGATTTGTTTCGTTTGGCGTACACGAGGGTAGAGAAACTGCGTCATCAGTGGCAGTCGCTTCTGCGAGACCACAGGGTGCAGATCTACGTGAGCCCGCAGGAGTACGAATGCCTCAGTGACATCTGCGTCCACCGTCTGACGGACATGAGCATCTTCACGGAAACGGAGCTCGCCGCAATCCGGTCGCTGACCCTTGAGGACCAGCTCTTTTCCAGCCTGGGCGCACTCGAATATTACGAGGCTGAGCTGGAACGGTATCAGTTGATCCTGCGCATGAGAGAACTCCTGCCTTTCCAGCTTCTTCGACGGTCTCCCTTAGTTCGAGCGGAAAATCTTTCAGAACTGGATTCCATCCGCGAGGCGTTCATCAATACGGCTCTCATATCGGCATTCGTGGAGGCGAGCGATCCGGTGACGGTGAGCATGGCGTCCGTGCGCGCCTTCCTGAAGGTTCTCGCCGGCGTCGACGCCACGGACGTGATTCCTGAAGATGTGGAGACCGTCGTTGTCGATCTCATCCACGAGTTGGCCGAGGGCCTATCCGACCGGGAAGGGGAACTCTTAACCCGTGAAGTTGTCCGCATAGCGCAAAAGCTCATGGACACGATCTTCAGCGAGTGGGACACGGTCAATTCATCGTCGGAGAACGTGTTCTTTAAGCGGTGGCGCAGGCTCGTCATCCTCTCGGACGCTCCGGACCCCATAGAGCGAATCCTCGTATCCGGTGAAAAGCTCGACGAATTTGATTTCGACCTCCTGTTCAGTCATCTGGCCGCTTTGCCGCCGGAAGACGCAATCAGTCTTATTGAGAGGCTCCCTTGGCAGCGGTTGGAGCCCGATCAGACGATCCGTCTCTTCCAGGAATTCCCCGAATACCATACCAAACTGGCCAATCGGGCGGATCTCACAGAATTTGTCGCGGCGGAGATCGTGGATTTGCTGGAGGTCTTGACCCACGAGTCTTTGAAAGAATCATTGTCCGTTCTGAGGGAGGCTGTGGCGCGAGTTCAATTCACTCTTGAGGACTTAGAACTGATCGCGGACCTTCCCCACAAGGAGGCTTCGGCTCTCCTTATCCGTTGCCTCCCACCCGGCGATCAAGATCCTGAGCAGATCCTGCGCGAGTTTATCGAGGCTTCCGAGAAGACTCGTCGGGCCCTTCTCCTATCGGGCTGCGGGAGCAAGTGGTTCCCCGATCTTTTCACGGAAGCATGGGAAAGCGCGCCGGATCTGGTGAAGAGGATCATGAAGCCGCTCTCTGCCCAGGACGCGGCAATGTTTCTAGACGCGGCGTCGGGGAACCAAAAACCACAGATTGTGGGCTCCAAAACGAAAGGATCTTCTCTCCGGTTCAAGAGCAAATCGGTAAACGCCCTGTTCCGTTCTCTCACCCAGGCCCGACGCAATAGTATTCTGAAGGTCTTTGTCGAAAAAGGCTGATAAGACCCACCTCGCCTGCGCTTGCGCGAACAGAAGACGACCGGCGTGGACGCAGGCCCTCTCGCGTTCTTGCGGCATCGTTGAACATCACTGATTGTACGACAGCTAGCCTTGATCTGTAGAGGAAAGCCCCAGGCTGTTGAGAAATTCAGGGTGAACCGGGTACCCGAGCCTGAGGGCTTCTTGCGCGTGCTTTCTGGCCTCGTCCACTTCTCCTTTCTCGCGGAGCGCCACGGAGAGGTTGTTGTGCGCCATGCCGAAACGAGGCTCAATGGCAATCGCTTTCCTGTTGTGCTCTATGCTCTTGTCGATGTCTCCCAACGACAGATAGATATTTCCCAGATTGAGATGAGCCGAGGGCGAGTTCGGATCGATCGCGAGAGCTTTCTGGAAACTCTCCATCGCAGGATCGATCATGCCCTTGTTCAAATAAGCCAGGCCGATGGTGACACAGCCTTCTACCAGGTCGGGACGATACTGGAGCGCCTTCAGGCTCTCTTCAATGGCCCCGTCGTAGTCGCCTTTCTGGAGCAGCGCTCCGGCTATGTTAATCCTCGCTTCCAGAAGCCCGGGACGCAGCTTGAGAGCTGTCCTGAATGCTTGCAGGCTACGATCCCAAAGGCGCGCTCTCGCCAGTGCAAGCCCGAGATTGTAATGGGCCGTTGGGGAATCCGGTTTCTCGGCCACCACATGCTCTAGTCGCTCTATCTCTCTTTGAACCGCTGCAAGCGGAGTGGAACCCTGCTCTTTGTCCGGCATGTTACCTCCGGCGCCTCATTGAAAAGCTCCTGGGTTTAGAAATCATTCCTTGACAGCAGAGTATACGAGGCCAGGCCAACGAGTCAAGGAAGGGGGCGCGAGAAGAGAACGTCATGTTGTATATTAGCATTTAGGCAAAACATAGTGGAAATATTGGATTATCATTGACTAACTATTCCCGGTGTGATATAAAAAGGCAAGTCGAATACGACTACCGACACCCCTGTAGTGGAGTTCATCGGCCAATGCCTCCCCAAGCCGTGCTCGCCGGAAACCAGAGACTTCGAAGCCTGCCCATGGCCGGACTATTACTCAGTCTGGTTATGGCCGCCGTCATGTGGCCGCAGACTGCGTCCGCGTACCAGCTAGGCCCTCAGGGACCCTTTATGCCTCCGGGTCCGGGGGCGATGTACTCCGGCCACTTCTACCTCGGTGGCGGGGTAAAGTACCGGAACCTGGAAATGGTGGAATTGAGGGTTCTTTCGGTTCAGGAGCCGGGATCACCGGTCTTTCCGGAGGCCAGGTATTCGTTCACGGATAAGCCCTGGACACCGGTTATAGAGTTCGGGGTCCATTCCTCGAACTTCTTCGATCTCTTCGGGCAATTCTCCTGGTTTTCGGTCTCGAACCACATCTTCACCGGCATCCAGGAATCGAGCGGCGGCGCGGCGGTTGAAACGATCACGTATAATCTGGACATGACAGTGTATGAGCTGCGCACGGGCGGTCGAAGCTGGCAGCCTCTGTGGGGGATAGGAAGGCTGGGAGTCAGTCTGGGCGCCATAGTCGGGATAGTTCCCTTTGAGGTGAAAGTCAGGCGGGAATTCACACTGGGTTTGGCGCCGTTACCCAATGCGTCGGGACAGCATCAGGACCGTTGGTGGTTGGTCGGCGGTTTCGGAGGAATTGAAGCCGAAGCCGACATCTCTCGGTTTTTTGTCAAAGCGGGAGTGGATTATTCGATTACCGATGAATATACGTTCAAAACCTTTCTGAACACCGAGACTTGGATGAAGCCCCAGGGCCTCTGCGCCAACTTCATCGGCGGTTTTCGGTTCTAGGGGCTGCTCGGCGAGCCGCCGCGTAAAGTTTTCCCCAGAGCGCTCCTCCAGTCCACAGGAACGCGCTCTGTTTTTCCCTTCTTGTTCCGGTACAGCAAGTACCCCTTTTCCGACCCAAAGTGAAACAGATCCCGCGTAATCATCACGTCTTCGCGGCAGTATTCCTCCAAGAGATCGTGTTTCCCCTCCCGAAACCATCGCACAGCCTGGAGCCCGTCTGATAATTTAGCTCGGCCAAGCGTGATTTCGGCAAGCTCGTTCAGTTTGAGCCGGAAACCCAGCTTTCCGTAAATCTCCCGCAAAATGTCCAGGTTGGGACGGGCCCGGAGGTCAACGTCGGTGTACGCGCTGAGCACCTCGTAATCGAAGCGCATCTGGTTAAAGCCCACGATCAGGTCCGCATCCTTGAGGAGCGCCACCAGATCTCCCACTGTATTCTCGGTAAAGGTCATGAAACCGGTTTCCTCGCTGTGCGCGACCCCGAGGGCAAAGCCCATGGCCGCGACGCGGCTCCATCCGCCCACCTCATCCGCGAGGCGCTGAGTCTCCAGATCGAAAACCACGATCTTCTCGGGTCGAATGATCCGCGATGAACGTTCGGGCTCAGGCGAGCCCTTTACGACCGGATGCGGACCACCCGCCCGCGGGGGATGCGCTTGGCCCGCGTTGCGCTGATACTTCTCCACAAGATCGAGAAATGGGGTTTGACTCGGCGCCGCAGAGAGAGACCGGCCGGATTTGGGGATGGGCTTCGGCCCGGAAGCAGGCCCATCCGAACCCCCGCCCAGCTCCGGAAAGATCAAAAACCGCCGCTTAGCCTGAGGACGAGCGATCTTTTCAGCAAGACGCTCAGGCTCCAGGAGATACGTGAGCGCCTGCAAGCACGCCTTCTTGTCCAAGGGTTTGTTCCCCGACCCGCACTTGGGCGAATGAATGCAGGAAGGACAGCCGTCTTCGCACGGGCAAGCGTCTACAAGGGCCTTTGTCTTCTGCAAGAGTTCTTCGACGCGGCCGAATATGTGGTGGGCAAGACCCACTCCGCCGGGATGCCCGTCATAGATGAATACCGCGGCCCGACAGACCTGCTCGTGCTGCGGGGTGCTGATGCCTCCGATGTCGTCCCGATCGCACAGGGCAAACAGAGGGAACATGGCTATGGCCGCGTGTTCCATCGCGTGTATGCCCCCCATGAAATGCAGCCCCGCGTCCTGGATCTTCTCCTTGACGCGGTCTGGTATCTCAATCCAGAAGCCCACAGTCTCGAAACGCATGGGCGGAAGGTCCAGCTCTACCACGCCGATCAGGTCCTGGCCTGCGGTGCGACGTTTCTCGTAACCGATGATCCTTTCGGTGACCTTGAGGCGACCTTCCCGCACGATGAACCCGGGGAATTCCCTCGAAGCCAACGGCGCGCCCAGTACCTCGGTGTCCTTTTCCGAAAGGGCCCGCGTATAGTAGTTGAGTCTTGCCGCTTTCGCGAGCACATTGCGGCGTTCCGGATCAAGCTTGGTGATCAAGTACTGACGTGCGCGATGGAGGTACACCGCGCCTTCGTGGCATTCACTGAAAACCCTGCCCCCTGAGGAGATCCCGATGAGCGTCTTACCGTCTTCGAGAAAAATAGAGAAGGCAGGCCCCACCGAACGCAGGTCCACTTCCCGTTGGGGCCGCTTCCTGGAACAATGCCAAGCGCCGTCTTCTTCAACGCGATAGAGCGCGCCTGCTTCTTCCAGGTCCTGGAGCGCCTCCTGCGCATCGGGTGAAGAGACAAATGCTTCATGAGCTTGGATTGGAGTTTCTGCAGCAGCGCACGGGAGATGGCGCTTGAGCACCTCTCGGTTGAGCGGGTCCACCACCGCGTCTTCGCAACCGCGGCGGAAGAAGTCGTGCGGATTCTTCAGGAAATACTGATCGAGCGCGTCATTACCCGCTATGAGCACGATCGCGCTGGAACGACCGGCACGGCCGACTCGACCCCCTCTTTGCCAGGTGTTGATAATGGTCCCGGGATAGCCCACCAGAATGCAGAGATCCAGGCCACCCACATCGATGCCCATTTCAAGCGCTGACGTGGATATGACTCCATCCATCTTGCCGGTAAAGAGGTTCGCTTCGATCTCGCGGCGCTCCTCAGGCAGAAACCCAGCCCGATACGAGCTGATACGGTTCTTGAGAAAGGGCGCCTCACCCAACACCCATGTGGTGATCAGTTCCGTGATTTTTCGGGCTCTCGTAAAGACGATGGTCTTGAGACCCAGCTTCAGGGCCGCGATGAAAAGACGTGAAGTCACCGTGTACGGACTCAGTTCCGGCTGCAGGAAGAGGAAATGACGTTCCGAAGACGGCGCGCCCGTTTGGTCCACCACGCCGATTTCTTCGCCGATAAGCCGTGAAAGGAACTCCCCGGGGTTCGCAACCGTTGCGGATGATGCAAAAAACCGAGGTCGCGATCCATACAGCGCGCATACCCGCTTTGTACGCAGAATCACTTGCGAAATATGGCTCCCGAAGATTCCTTTGTATGTATGAACCTCGTCAAGGACCACATGAGCCAGATGCGCAAAGAATTCCCTCCACGCGTCGTGGTACGCCAGGAAGCCCACATGGAGCATGTCGGGATTGGTGATGAGCACTCGCGGCGGCCTGCTGCGTATCTTCCGGCGCTCGCTTTCAGGGGTGTCACCATCGTAAACCGCGGCGCTGATCCCGTGCGGCGCGGCAAGGGCCAGGAACGCGTCTCGTTGATCTCGCTCCAGCGCTTTCAAGGGAAAGAGAAAGAGCGCGGTGGCTTCAGGAACTTTCACGAGCGTATGGAGCGCTGCGGCCTGATACGCCAATGTTTTACCGCTGGCAGTGCTTGTGGCCAGCGCCACGTTTTGGCCCTGAAGGGAAAGTTGTATGGCTTCGGCCTGGTGCGAATAGAGCCGCTGGATTCCGGACGCGACGATCAGATCACGCACCCGCTGATCCAATTCGCTGGGTATCTCTTTCAGGACCGCATCTCGAGCGGGGATCTTTTCGTGGTGTACAAGCCGCCATTCTCCTCGACGAGGGCGGCTCAACATGTGGAGAAAGTCCTGGAGCATGACGAATTACTGCAACAATCTTAAATGCTTGGAACGGCGCCGATCTTGAGCGCTCCGATCATATCGATGCGGCCAAGCAGTGTCAACATAGGCTGGCGCATGCGGTCACGCTCCATTTCATGCAGTTTGACCTCCAAAGAAACGATCGGAAACTCACAGTAACTTCTGCGAGAGATGCTGGGGTACCGGCCCCCCTAGAAGCCGCGAGAGAGCTGCCAACTAGCCTTTTGACAGCAGAAAGGCCACTCTGATCGCAAGTCACAAGTCGCCGAACAAGTTGTGGTTTTCCGGGCGCGGGGCAAGGGGTTTGCGGGCCTCACTGGGAACAGAAGGAAGCTCGTCAGCTCGAAAACAAGGGCTCCCAATGACGGTATCCAGCAGTTGCGCCCGTTCAGGATAACCTTGGACAGTTGCCTCCATCACCCAGAGCAGTTCGAGCAGCTCGGTAGTGAAGCGACCTGTCCAGCGCTCGGGATGGATGTCGTCGAGGGGCGACGATTTTCGTCCAGCGCCTTTCTTCATGCGGTATTTGAGCCACGACTGCACGACCTTGAGACCCGAAACCTCGAACTCGAAGACTTCGGGCGCGACGGGGGCGAATTCTCCGTCGCCGACATGGAGGGTTCGGGTCGCGTAGTTGTATTCGAACGATTCGGGATAGGCGTTGGCGTGGCCGGGCACGGCCTTCGTGCACCTTGCTGCGCCGCGCGGAATCCGTCCCTGCCGCCAGCCCTCGGGAACGAATCGTTCGCCGTAAGTATGCAGCCATAGCAGGCGCGCGCCCACTGTTCGGACCTGCTCGAACAGCCCAGGGTCTTTGGTGACCGGTACTCGCAGCTCGCGCGTCGCCAACTCCTTCGCAAAGCGCCTCGTAATGGCTGGCTGCGCCAGGACGCCATATGCATAGGCCAGGAAATCCTCTGGAGTCACCTTGCGCCCGTATGTCTTGACGAGGAGGTCGAGCAGACCGGTCAAAATATTCGCCTTCGATCCGTCGGCGACTCGGTACAGGGGAAAAACTTCCTTTGCGCCGAACGATCCTCGAAAGTGATGGAGGTCGGGAACGTGAGCACAGCTTGTAATAGCTGGGCCTTGTCCAAGAGGATGATTCAACAGACTTGTCAGATAGATCTGCTGTTCGCCGTGTGCGCGCCAGAGGTCGGGGCGGAGGTAGTCACACAATCGCTTGTCGGCGAATATCCATTGCCGGTCAAATGAGCGGTAGGCGCAGCGTTCGATACGCGGAGGTGGTGCGTCGCGATGCAACTCATCGATCGCCTTTCCGGTTTCTTCCCCCTCCCGCAATGATGAATATGTCATGTTAATTTTCCGGTCGCGCGTTTCTTTGAATGCCGCGGCCCGATCTTGCGAAGCGAGCAAAGCTCGCCATCGTAGCTTGAGAACATCAGCGTCAGAACAAATCGGCCATGTTCGTTTCGCTTCCACGCCCGAATGTTGCCATGGCATCAGATCGGTCAGGAGTGGCCAGGTGAAGTAATCGCCTTGGCCTGCCGGGCGAAAGGATGCCTGCCAATCGTTAGGGCACTCCTGCCATTTCACTTTCGCGAAACCGTCGATCTCGTCGAGCGCCTTGAGCTTAGCCTCGCGCGTTCCATCGATGCTAGCGTAATACACCTGAGCAGGCTGGTTCTCCCTCGCCTTGTCAGAGCGGAAGGCGATGGCTATGGCAACAGGAGTCTGGATCGAAAAAACGTTGTCACTCCGTCGCGTGCCGCGCCTTTCGCCGCCCAGATCAAGAATCCAGATTTCGTCACACTTGCGGCGGATATGTTGGCGCATGCCGCAGTAGGCGTCACCGTCCAAGTAGCTCGATGCGCTGATGAAACTGACAACACCCGGACCAACGGCAGTTTCATGCTCGAAGACCTTCCACATCCCCCATCGCCAGAAATAGACGTACAGGTTGTACAGGTTCTTGACACGCACGCCATGCCCGGCGGCAACCGCCGGGTCAAGAAAGTCCTTCAGAATAGCTAACTGCTGTCTCCTCGCAAGTCGCGCTTTAATGGACTTGTCTGGTCTTCCCTTCCCCTTTCTCTTTCTTCCCTTTGCCTTAAGACCTTTAATAATTGCTCCATGCATAGGATCACCGAATCGAACCCATCCACCATAGCGCGACAGATTGCTTTCGTCCTTCACATCGACCGCTTTATGCCGGTCGTAGGGCGGATTACCCAGGCAGACGATGACGGGGACATTGCTCTTGACCTTGAGAGCTTTAGTATGCTGCTCAGCGATGGGCCGCAGGATGAGGGGTACTTGAGGAGCCTCCGCGCTGGGGCTTTCGAGCGTGTCAGTCAAGTAGACGTGCGTGCCGTCAGCAGGCAGCATAGCGCCCCGGTCTAGGAGGGCGCGGCTGACGCGCAGCTCGGTCACCGCGTAGGGACCGACCATCACTTCGAAGCCGTAAAGGTTCTCAGCCAGCGCGGAAGCCTGGCCAGCGACAGCGCCAGGGCCCTCTTCGGCTTCGATGCGGCCGAGAGCGTGCTCGATAACTCCAAGTAGGTAGGTGCCCGTGCCGGCCGCGGGGTCCAGGGTTACGACCCCAGGGTCGGCGAACCCAAGCGCCTTATCGAGGCGGTTGACGAGCAAGTCGTCGATCAGACGAACCTGAGCGCGGACCACTTCGATCGGGGTATAGTAGGCGCCGGCGTCCTTGCGGAGTTTGGCATCGTAGGCAGCGAGAAAGTCTTCGTAGAAATATAGCCAAGGATCTTCGGGACCCGTGAGAGTGGCCGGGGGTACTGTCGCGATTACTCGTAGAAGCAGGTCAAGCGAGGCCGCCGTCTCGGCGCGGGCGCTGGGATCACTCAGGACTTGAAGAGCGCGCGACAGCAGATTGTGTTGCGCGGCCAAGACATCCTCAGCGCTATCGAGCGTAAGCGGGTCGGCGCCTTCGCTGCGGCCCAGCAGCAGTGCGAAAGTTAAGGTCTGGGCGTAGGCGTCGGCGAATTGCTCGTCTGACGCGTCCGGAAAAAGGAGTTGCCGCCAGTCTTTGGCCAACTGGACGAGCAGCGAGTTCGGGTCCTGGAGCGCGTCGGTCACGTCGTCCCGCAGCATCCGGCACAGTGGGGCGAGCATCGCGGCGAAGCGCTTGAGATCGACCTTGCCCCTACGGTCTGTTGGAATGATTGGCTGCCACGACAAGAAGTGGCGCAATAAGCGCTCGATAGCGTGTGCGTCTTCGGCGGAAACTGCCAGTTTTGTCTCAGCACTGATATCACAAGAAAGTCGAATGAGTCTGTCCACGAGTTCGCCGTCTCGATAGAGCGCCCACTCGTTACCGTCGCAGTAAAGTACATTAGGCAAAAATTGGAACCGCTTCCATTGATCACGGTTGTGGCCGGTAAAGTCTTTTGGATTCGCACCGACGCCGGGGGCCTTTAGTTCGACGTACCCGGCAAGGAGCTTATTAAGATGGACGGCATAATCAGGGCGGCCGAGACGCCCGGGTAGCGCGGTTTCCCCAGTGCAAACAACATCCCAGCCGAGCACGCTGGCGGCGTCCCCCATGAAATTTTCGAAGGGGCTCCGTAACTGGTCTTCCGGCTCACCGCGGGTCAACGTTGACAGCTTAGCGCTGCCGGTTTCCATGAACCTTTGAAGGGCCTCTTTGAATGGTCATGCCCCGTTCATATCAGATCTAGGCCAGACTGGCCATAAGAGTGATAGATGAACGCACTTCAGACTTAGTTCTTACCGCACTTCCGGGTGGCTTCTCCGAATCGACGAGATAATCTATAGTTAGTCTTGGAAACCTTACGACCGGAGGCCGCGGTCATGCGCGGGATGAAAACGACCAGAGGGATCCCCAAATCGAGCGCGAAAATTGATGATGCCCGTCGCGACCGAGACCAGCGGATGAATACTTATCGGGAGCGAGCCCTCAAGATGTTTCCGCATATTTGCGGACGGTGCGGCCGAGAATTTGAGGGCAAGAGACTCCGTGAGCTGACGGTGCATCACAAAGATCACGACCATGAGAACAATCCGCCCGACGGAAGCAACTGGGAGCTGTTGTGCATCTACTGTCACGACATGGAGCACCAGCTCTATCTACATGAGCAATACGATGAGGGGCCTTCAGAAGCCGAAGCGCAAGGGTCATCATCGACCCGTAAGCCCCTTGCCAGTATCGGCGATTTGCTGAAAGAGAAGAAATAGCCTGCGGCGCGTTCAAGGGCCGAAGGACCAAGACAGTTGAAGGGTTTGCTGGCGAGTATTTTCGTGGTTTTCGTGACGCTTTCGAGTGACAAAGCGCTCTGTTTTGCCGCGGATCCTGGGGCCAATGAATCCGAAGGCGTCACCACGATGGAATTGAAGCTGGGAAACGGTTCAATTAAAGCTGTGGTCGCGGACACACCGTCTTCCAGGACGCGTGGCCTGCTAGGATGGCAGAGCATTGACGATGACACCGGGATGCTCCTGGACTTCGTCTTCGACGATATTTACGCCATCCACATGCAGGGGATGAAATTTCCGATAGATGCCGTGTGGATAGATTCCAGCGGCCGTGTACTTCTGGTCTACGAAAACATCCAGCCCGATTCCGGGCTCACGTATCCGTCTCTGATTCGGAGCAGGTATTGCCTTGAATTGAAAGCCGGTTCGGTCAAACGCCTGGGCGTGTCTATGGGCGACAAAGTACAGTTTGGCGCGCGATTAAGAAAATAAACTCCATGAGGCTCTTTGGGGGGGCTCGGCCGTTGGAACTGTCTCTAGGCAGAGGATTTGACCCCCGCTTCCCCTTCACCCTCCCCTCTCCCGCCAGGGGAGAGGGTTTTCCGACCCTCCTCCCTACGCGTCCTTCGAATGCGTATGGCTATTCGCGGCACGCGGAGCCGCAGCGTTCCATGAAGCCTTCGGGGCTCATATCGTCCCGGATTCCCAGTCTGGTCAGGCAGAAGTCGTAGCGGACCGGATCGTCCGGGGAAATGGCCCTGAACGCGTCCGTGATTTCCAGCGCGGTCCGCAGGTTAGCTTGTTTCCGGTAGGTGATGCCCATTTGCAGGCAAAGCCGATGCATGTGCAGGTCCAGCGGAACGATCAGCTTGGATCGCGGGACGTCATCCCAGCCTCCTGGATCCACGTCGTCCTTTCGCACCATCCAGCGCAGGAAGAGATGCAGACGCTTGCACGCGCTGCCCGCTTCCGGCGGGGGGAGCAAACTCCGCGGTCTTCCGTGGAACACGGATGACAATTCCTTTACAAAGCGGGCGAGAGCAGGGAGCGCCGTGGGATGATCCTCTCGCATTCCCTGGACAAAACAGGAGCGTAGTGAGCCATGACGTTCAATCACACGCTTGACTCCATACAGCATAGTGGCAATTTCAAACCCTGTGGTGAACCGGTGCTTGAAGTCCGGGAAGGTTTTCACCAGAGACTCGCGGCTTGCGTTCACGAGGAAAGCACGGGGCGACGGCATCCGCTCCAAGACACGAGAAACGCTGCGCAGGATCTGCTTTACCCCTCCGTACGCGAGTCCTGAAGCGATCAGCGCGACGATTTCCCGATCTGCGGGATTCGGGTAATCGTAAAGAAATTCCAGCGGATCGGGATGCACGAATTCTCGCCGGTTCAATGCGGTGTACAGGTCCTCAAACTGTCGAGCATACTTTCGCGCAGGCATAATTATCATTCATGGGAAAGGCGCCTGAGACCTTCTGCCAATTCCTTGAGCCCCTCACGATCCAGAAGCGAAATGTTCTTACCATCCACCTTAATGAAACCCTGCTGAGTCATCTTCTGCAGGATCCTTGACAACGTTTCGGGGATGGTCCCCAGCATTGCCGCAAGCTGGTTCTTGGGCACGGTCAAGGCGACTTGATTCGATTCGGGCTGCCGAGCGCTCAGATCGAGGAGATGAGCCGCGAGCCTCCCAGGGACCTCTTTCAGGGAAAGGTCGTCGATCATCGCGGCAAATCTCCGAAGTCGCCGCGAAAGGACTGCCAGCATGTTCAGGGCAAGCGACGGATTGCGCTTGATCAGATCGATGAACGCGGTCCGCGGGAAGAACATCACGCTGCTCTTTTCCAGTGGCTCGGAATGCGCGGGGAATCGCCGCCCTTCAAAAACGGGCACTTCGCCGAACGGTTCTCCCGATCCGAAGATGTGGAGGATCTGCTCTTTGCCGTCCGCGGAGAGTTTAAAGATTTTTATACGCCCGGAGAGCACAACGTAAAACCCGTTGCCTGCCTCGCCGTCCGAAAAGATGGTCTCGCCACGTTCGAAGGTTTTCAGCAATGCGATGGACGCGAGATCCTGCTGCTGATTCTCGGAAATACCTTCGAAAAGGGGCATCTGCGCAATATAAGCCTTCTTGTCCACGCGCTCTTCCCTTTCTGCGCCCCGTTGACTCAAGTCAAGGACGAGCTGAGTATTGCTCCTTAATGTATACGAAAAGCTTCAGGCTCCGGAAATCACGATGGAGCAAAAGGCGCTGCTCGTCAAGTTTGAGCACAAGCATACGAGAGGTCAATGTGACATGCCCATGAAATGGTCAAAAGAAGCTGAAGAGGCGATATCACGAGTTCCCTTCTTCGTCAGACGGCGGGTGCGTAAGAAGGTGGAGGAAGAAGCGGTGCGGCTCGGGGACCAAATCGTCACTATGCAGCACGTGAATTCGTGTCGCCGGCACTACCTGGAGAACATGGACCAGGAAGTGAAAGGCTTCCAGCTTGAAACTTGCTTCGGCCCCGCAGGTTGCCCGAATCGGGCCGTTGTGGACCCGGACTTGATCGCGCAGGTGGAGCGCGTATTGACTGCGCATAATTTGCGAGAATTCCTTCGCGAGCGCGTGGGCGGCCCGTTGAAGCTACACCATGAATTCAGGGTTTCTATTTCAGATTGCCTCAACGCGTGCTCTCGACCTCAGATCGCTGATGTGGGCATCATCGGCGCGCTTGCTCCGATCCTGACCGAGGAACCCTGCAGCCAATGCTTCGCGTGTGTGGAAGCGTGCAAAGAAGAAGCAATCAGTCTCCCGGAGGGCGCGGAGAGACCTATCATCGACCGAGACAAATGCGTGCTCTGCGGTCAATGCGTCCGTGCGTGTCCCACGGGCACATGGGCCACGGGCGCGCAGGGGTATCGCTTCCTGGTGGGTGGCAAACTCGGACGGCATCCTCAACTGGCAACGGAAATCCCCGGAATCCGCTCTGCTTCAGAGGTCCTGAGCGCGCTGGAACGATGCCTGGAACATTACAAGCAGCATAATCGTAACGGGGAACGATTCGGCGAAGTCCTTAACCGCACCGGCTATGATTTCCTGCTTGAGCCCGACGCGTTGGCAGTAGGCGCATCAGGTCGGGCCCGTTAGCATACTTGCGAAGTAACTCCGGGTGGTCTGATTCCAATGTGCTTTCAAGTCAGCAATGCAGTGGCGGCGGGCGGCGGATCTCCTGAGCGAAGGTCCGACGGCCTTGCGTCGTCCGAAGCGAAGGAGATTCTCAACCCGCCACCCGCAACTCAGTGGCCAGAAAGCGTATTTCCAAAAACTCAAGAAAAAGAATGGCCGCTTGACATAGATCAAGGCGCATTGAATCGGGCGGGCTTAAACTGAGATCATAAGAAGGGCCGGAAGAAACGGAAGGTGAGCCATGAAATGCCCAGGACAGGATCCCAGATTTTGGAAATTCGACGCCATATTCGAGGCTGAATGTCCTCACTGCGGCGCCACCCTGGAGTTCTTTAAGGACGAGACGCGGCGCACGTGCAAGAAGTGCGGGAACAAGGCGCTCAACCCCAAGATGGACTTTGGCTGCGCGGCGCATTGCAAGTTTGCCGAACAGTGTTTCGGAGAGCTGCCGCCTGAACTCATCAAGCAGCGTGAGAACCTTCTCAAAGATCGAGTCGCTGTGGAGATGAAGCAGCACTTCAAGAACGATTTCAAACGCATAGCCCATGCCGCCCGAGTGGCTCGATACGTGGAGCAGCTCGCAGAGTCTGAGAAGGTCGATCCCGCGGTAGTGCTCTCCGCGGCTTATCTCCACGAAGTGGGAATTGCACCAGGCGAAGCTCATCCCGATGGCTCCGAAGCAGCAGCCGCGGCTGCGAGAGAGATACTGGAAAGACTTGAGGCCCCGGATCCGCTGATCGACCAGGTCTGTGGAATCATCGGCCCACAGGCCGATAACGCGGAGTTCCGGCACCGGAATTTTAACGTTTTCCACGACGCGGACCTGATCGCCCGTGTCGAAGAGCAACTGAAGAAGGGCTTTCTTGAATTCACGAAAGCCGCACAGGCCCTTGAACAGAGCCTATTGACCACGAGCGGCAAAGACCTGGCTCGAAATCTGCTTCAGGACCAGTCAGCTACGCAGCCTCAGGCCGTGAATGGCTGATCCAAGCGCACATCTCAAGGAGGAAACCATGGGAGCGACACGCAAAATAATCGAAATCGACGAAGAATTGTGCAACGGCTGCGGCAATTGCATCATCACCTGCGCTGAAGGCGCTCTGGAGATTGTTGACGGAAAAGCCAAACTCGTGGCCGACAAATACTGCGACGGCCTGGGCGCTTGTCTGGGCGATTGCCCCACGGGAGCGCTCAAGATCATGGAACGGGAAGCGGAAGAATTCGACGAAGAGGCCGTGGAGGAGCGCTTGGCCGAATTGAAACACCAGGAAGCTGCGGCAGCCCACCCCCACGCTCACGCGGAGCACTTTGGTTGCCCAGGGGCCCGGCTCCAAGCTTTTGACCGCCCGGCGCCCCGCCCGGTGACCCATGAACCGGTCAGCGCGGCCGCGGGCCCGTCAGCATTGACTCATTGGCCTGTCCAGATCCGTTTGGTGCCACCGTTCGCTCCATTCCTCCGCAATGCGGATCTCCTGGTAGCAGCGGACTGCGCTCCGATCGCGTATGCGAATTTCCATCAGGAGTTCCTGCAAGGGAAGGTCGTTATGATCGGCTGCCCCAAGTTCGATGATACGCAGCTCTATCTGGACAAGTTCACCGAGATATTCAAAAGCCAGCCCATTCGGAGCGTGACCACGGTCGTTATGGAGGTTCCTTGCTGCCAGGGTATGCCGGTGATCGTCAAGCAAGCCATGCGGGCGGCGGGCAAAGATATCCCCATGGAGCAGGTGATCGTGGGAGTGCAAGGCGAGATCCTTCGGAGAGAAAAACTGGTCGCGTAGCAATAGGCCCGCGGCAGGGACGGCAGACACGCACTCTTTACGAATTTGGGTTACGCCGTAAAGAGTGGCCTCTCTGCTATCGAGCTGGGGGCTTTAGGAAAACCCGGAAGATACGGAACGGGCCCACGGTAGCGCGGGCCCGTTCCGGTTTCATTTGCTCTCTGCGAGCTCTGGTGTTGGGGCAGTTGGCTTTCCCGGCGAGTCTTGATCAGCCGCACCGAGGGGAGGAGTTTTTCCAGTAAGATAGCGGAGGACGTTGTATATATACAACGTCCTCCGCTATCTTACTGGAAAATTACACTCCCCACCTATAAGCCTAAGCGAGATGCCTTGCGCACGGTCTTGACGAGTTTAGGGGACACTGGTATGCAGTATATATACTGCATACCAGCAAGGTTTCTGACGATGATCCAGCAACGAAAATTACGCTTCGATGCAGCACGATCCGACATTATCTCCTTTTTTCGCCAGTCGCCAGACAGGGTTCTCTCTTACACGGATCTCCAGAATATTCTGAAAGATAACAGAGAATTCTGGCGTCTGACTCAATCCACCACGGTGGAAGACCTTATCGAGTTTCTCTCTACAAAAGGGAGGATGCAGCGGGTGGAGCTGCAATTCCCCAAACGGAAGATGGTCCGCTTCACTTGGGGAGAGGTCCCCGCGTTTGAGGTCATTCTTTCATGGCATCCTGATTCTTACCTATCACACTACACGGCCGTGTACCTCCACGACCTCACGGAGCAGATGCCGAAGACAGTTTATCTGAACGTTGAGCAACCCCGAAAGGGGGGACGAGTTTCCACTCTGAGTCAGGAGGGCATAAACTCTGCGTTCAGGCGACCCATGCGTCGATCAAAGACCGTCGCCCGCTTCAGAGAGTTCGAGGTATATCTTCTGGGAAGCATGGGCACGGCCAACCTTGGCGTGGTCGAAGCCCCAGGCCCGGAAGGTGAGACAATAAGGCTCACGAACGTCGAACGCACGCTGATCGACATTACGGTCCGGCCAGGTTACGCTGGGGGTGTGCACGAGGTGCTGAAGGCATTCAGAAGCGCCAAAGGCAAAGTCTCGGTGAACCGGCTTACCGCGATGCTGAAGAAGCTCGACTACATATATCCCTATCACCAGGCCGTGGGTTTCTATCTTGACCGGGCCGGCGTATATGATGCGTCTCAGGTGCGGCTGCTCCGAAAGTTCGAAATGAAGTACGATTTCTATTTGGCTCACGACATCAAGGAGCTGGATTACTCGCCAGAATGGCGCCTATTCTTCCCAAAGGGGCTTTAGCTTCTCACACTCACTCACCACGTAGTCGAAGTAGAAGTCAAAATCCTTGACGTCTTTTCCGCGGTATATGGTGTCTCTCACAGCATCAAACGCTCCCAGATGGTAATTTCGATGATCTCGAGTTCTCCCGATCAGACGCAAAGGGACTCTTTTGGATTCGAACGAGCATCTGACCAGATCCAGGTTCTCGGGCGTAGTCAAATCAATCCCGAAATGCTTCATCACGACGTAAATGTCCAAGAAATCCTTTGGTCGCGGTGACTGGGATCGCGACTTCACGATGTGGCCGTATTCCGTCATCTGTCGACAGATTGACCGGATCTTCTCGACGACAATCTGTTCAGGACTGTAGACGAATATGGTGTAATCATCCAGCTCCGCTTCTCTCTTGGGCGAACAATGCTCGAACTTGCTAATCTCAATCCTGAACGTTTTTCTATCTGATGCGCCGACCTCCTGCGCCACTCGCCTCAAGGTTTCGACATTGTCAGAGAGCTCCAAGCGCTTAGATTTTCGAACCAACTTGTACTCGATCTGATATCCTCCTCAGAAATCGGCCATATCAGGGCTGACAG
>VGSG01000011.1 GCA_016875095.1 Deltaproteobacteria bacterium | reverse complement strand
ACGAGAAGATAAACGGTTCACCCCCACGTGCGTGGGGACAATACTGGCAAAATCCGCATCAACTCGGGACTCGTACCAGAAAAATACCCTCGAAGTCTTCGATCAGTCGCGACGGGGCTCCGTGGGACCGTATAGCGAAACCCTGCTCCGTGTTACTGGAGTGTATCATCAGACAACCGCCATCCCTGGCCTGCCCGCAAGCCCTCTGCCAAAGCCGGTCCCTCACCAGCGCGGAAACCCGACCCACGAACACTCCGGCCTTGGGTTCCAGAAACCACCTCGTCAGTTCGCCTCGCAGCCCTGGCGGCACCCGCTCAAGGATCAGCACCACCATCTTCTCCCCCTGTTTCATCCACGACCGGCGCATACGCGCGGCCACCTTCTACGGCTCCCTCTTCCGGGTCCCACAATGAACCCGGCAGCGCAGCGTCGCTGGCAAACACGTCGCCTTCGCCCGCTTTCCGCCGCGCCGGTATTGCCAGAGCCTTCTGGATATCCGGAATAATCCTTTCCAAGAGCCGCGTTGAAACAAACATATCGCGGCATGACAGCCGCACTCGCCGTTCGAGCCCCTCCTTGTCCTCCGCGGCCGCGCAGAATGCCGCAGGGATCGTCACCTCCGTCTTGTACAGATCCGCGACGTCATACACGAACGACAGCATCTTTCCGGTATGGATGAACCCCAGCGCGGGCGAAAAGCCCGCGGAAACGATCGCGGCATGACATATGCCGTACAGGCACGAGTTGGCAGTGGACAACGCTCGGTTGACCGGGTCCGAGCTGCCCCATTCGTCTCTGCGGTAGCTTCGGCCTGACCAGGGCACGCCGGTTTCGCGAGAAGCCTCCGCGTAGGTCTCCCGGACTCGAATGCCTTCCATGCCGCGGATTTGCCGGAGGTCCAATGCGGGATCGAGCTGCTCCGGAAAGCGCAATTGGTACATTCGCCGCACAACGTACATACGCAGCGCCGGATCTGCCCACATCCGTGCTTGATGCAGGAAATTGGATGCGCTGCGTGTCTCGCCCATACCCACTGCATAGAACCGGACTCCGCTTTCTCCGCACCAGGCCACGAGGCACCCGTGATCCGCGAGCACCGATATTGCCGCGTGCGTGATGGAGACTCCAGGTCCCAGCATTAGCAGAGCCAGATTCGCGCACGGAACAGGAACCTTTCCTGAGGCGTCATGGATCGCGATGGCTCGAGCTTCCTGGTCGATCCGACAATGTTCCACATAGAGGTAGCTCCATCCGTCCCGAAACTTCGGCAGATCGTGCAGATCTTGAATTCTCATGCCACCTCTCCCCGAAATTACGGCCTCACCGGCGCAATGGAGAGCAAACCAAAACCAAATGCCTTGCCCGGCCCAATGCCGCGGGCAAGGCTCTCCAAAAAGGCATCTGTGTCCGTGACCCGCAAAAGGCCATCGAAGAGGACAGCCAAGTGTGTCATTGTATGACCAGGCCCCGCTTCCCTTTTGCGTCCTTTCTGCTTTCCCTCGCTGTAAGCATTTACTCGCGGAATCTTCCGTTCCTCGCCGTGCACGTCATTGACTTTCTTAATGAGAACCTCAAAGCCCCCAAGCTTGCCCGTTTCCCGCTCCCGGCCCTTGCGAATCAACCAGTCGATTTGTTCATCCGCGTGTGTCAGTTCGACTCGTTTGCCCTTCATCGGATCGTCCTGTTTCGCGACCCGTTTGGTCGGATTGGCACGCAGACGAAATGACAAAGCCTGCCCGTCTTGAATCTCGCGATATGCCGACATAATTTCCTTGCATTCGTATTCGGGTATCTCCGTATTAGCGCACAAGTAATCATTGAATTCATCCAGGAATGACCAGTTCGGTTCGATACATGACTGCACATAGACCTTAACTGCACCCTGCAGGTCATCGACATCCGCACGGAAAAGAACGCCGAACTCACCGCGTGCTTTGGACTGGATATCGTCCGTCGCTCTTGGGAAGGCACGCATCAGTGTCCGGTGCATTTCATAGGGCTCGGCAAGCTCGCTGATCACCTGGCGGGATCGAGGGTTAAGCAGAAGGCGCGAAAGATAGAGCGGAGTTATAGGCCCCGTCGTCATTTTGGATCTCCTTTCTCCTCGAACCAAGTCCGGATAGATCGCGGCTTGAACCGCCGTGTGGCGAAACAGACAGGCGAGTCGTACTGGGTTCTTTCGCCGTCAGGGCTTTCGCAGGCAACGCGGTAACGCAGTATCCCACCGTGGCTGGGCTTACATCTGAGGGAGAACGCGGCACCTTTAAGTGCAGTCTCCAAGTCCGCTTGGACGACGGACGGTCGGGAAGCCGACAGCGGGTGCTCGGCCAAACAGAAGGCCTTCCGGCCCAGGAACAAGGGCCACGTCGGGTTGCACAACGCTTCGGCGATCTCCTGGAGCAGATACTTGTCGTGCGATTCCAAGCCCACCGTGAAAATCGCATCGGCCAGGTAGTCCCGGTACGAAACGACGGTGTCCATTCCGCTCCCATCCGCCTTGATGACACCATATTCACGAGGCTCATGATGATCTCCACCCGCCGTGTGGTAATCACGTTCAGGCCGGCCCTCCTTGTCCACACGCACGCCCATTCGGATAGGTTCGAACCGCGAGATATCCTCCCCGCGCGCGACGCCGCAGGCCGCGCAGATCAGACCGATCACGCCGCTGCGGGTCGGCTCCAGCGCCGTGTCCCGGTAATCGAACCGGCTGCGGTAGCCCCACGACTGCATAGGGCCTTCGAGACGCAAGAGAAGGGTGTACGGCTGGCTCATTGCTTCTTCGCTGCCTCCATAACTGCTTTGATCGCCTCTGCGACTGTTTCCTTGGCAGACCCGCTAAGACCGTTCAAGCGACCTTCCTGCTCAATGTGAAAGCACGCGATCTCCTGGACGCCCTGGTCGCCATAGACCTTCTTCAGCGCGTCCCAATGCTCCGTGAGGCGATCCACCGACAGACCGACCAGATCATCTCTATCTTTCGTGGGGCGAACGGGCTTGGCGAAGGCGTTGGCTAGGGAGATGGGCACGCCGCCTTTTCGCGTGACGAACAATCCGAACGAAGGGAGGTTCTGGGCGGCGAAGGAGTTCTGCTTGCCGGTGGGGATGGCGTAGACCATAGCTTCGAGGAACGCCTTGATGACGGTGTCTGACTCCTGGTAGTCATTGTCTTCGAGTTTTTGCACCCATTTGCCGTCCTTGCGCTCCGTCTTACGCGAGAGATTCCGGGCGAGTTGATCTCGGTCCACCAGTGCGTAACGGTAATAACAAGCGCTGTTGAAACCAATGACGCCCATCATCTCCGCACCCGTTTCCTCAGGCGGCTTGAGATCGTCGACGGCAGTGTAGAAATCCATCTCCATGTCGACCTTGTGGGTGGAAATGGGATGCGCGACCTGGCAAGCGCCGTCCGTGTTGCGGCCCGGCTGCTCGGCCAGCATACGGCCGAATAGGGCGATGTCGGCAGAGACCTGCGCGGCCTTGATTCGCTCCTCGATCTCCTTTAGCGGTTTGAGCTTCGGCCGCTTGGGCTTCTTCTTAGCCCCGGGTTCTTCAGCACTCTCCTCGTCGTCCGCCTGCTCAGACTCCGGCTGCGCTGCGACGTCCTCCCTATCAGCGGAGGTTGCTTCTGTGCCAGCATTCTTGTCGAATTTGCGCAGCTCCTTCATGATTGAAGCGATGCCCTTGACGGTCTCCGCGCTCTGCTTTCCTTTCTTAGTGGTCTCCTTGGTCTGGTCGTCCCAAATCTCCTTCACTGCCTGTGCGCACACGTCAACCTCATCTGGGCCAATGAAGATTAAGACGCTCGTGTTTTCCGGCTTCTTTTTGTCTGACGCGGCGTAGTACGCGTCCGTGAAGACGCGAATCCCAGCTCTCCGGTCTTCCTCTGCAGGGACCTTCTTCGTGAATTCCTCGACTTGGGCAAGCTTGTCGCCAATGATCTGCTGGAGTTTCTTTGTTCTCTTCCCGACGCTGACGGTGCCGTGCTCCCGCCACCAGCCACGGGCCGCTCTCTTGCTGCATTGGCTCGAAAACCGCGCGCGTCGGAAGCCACCGAAGGTGGCGCTCTTGGGTTGCCCGGTGTCGTCGCGGTTCAAGTTTGACGGGGCGACGTTCTGGATCAGGTGAATTTCGATTTTGACGCCGGAATCATTCATGGTGTTGGTCCTCCTTTTCGAGTGAGGGGTGATCGTCTGTAGTCGTCGGCGAGCCGGTTTCTCCGATGTTGCTCTTGTAGAAGTCGCGCGCCCACCTCAGTTGAACGTTGCCTTCCGGATGGTCCCACTGGAGCAGATCTTTGAAGAGCTGAAACCAGTCGAGCGGCTGTTCGTTGGCCTTCAACAGCCTGACGGCATGGCGCAGATGGCTATCCAGGTCGTCGGGGTGGGCGTTGAGCAACGCGACGAAGCGGGCTTCCATGCTGTCGCTCTTTGCCCTGAGCGGCCGGAACGCACGGCCCATTGTCCACACTTCCTTCCATTTCTTCCCTCTTGACTCGTGATGTACAGGGTCTTTGTGTTTGGGGTGCATGCCAAAGAGCGTGGCGATCAAGTAATACCAGCGGTGTTCGTTGTTGTGCACCTCCGGCAGATACGGCACAACATGCTTATGAACGCGAGCCATCTTGCCTGGTGCTTTGCCCAAGCCACTCCGCAGCTCGGCAAGCGCGCCCCGGTCTTCCTTGCCTTCCTTCGCAAGGCTGAGCAGGTAGCCGATAAACGCCCTCTGGTTCTCATCAAGCCTCATTCCTTCTTCCCTCCTCTCGCCTTTCCTTTTGCCTTCGGAGCGTGCTGCAACCGGGGCATGAGGTCACCATCATTGAAATCGGTGCGAACGCGCGCGACGGCCTGGATGGCCCGAGCAGTTGTCCCAAGGGAGCGGATGCTCTCCTCCAGCGCCCGCCAGGCTTCACCCTTCACGCGTTCGCGCCAGGCGTTGCTTGCCAACTGTTGATCATCCGGTTTCCAGTCATCCCTTGCGGTGTCCCAATCGTTCGGGAGATTCTCAAGCAGCGGAAAGAAAGGCTCTTCCAGCCGCGCCCAATAAGCTGGGCGTGGGTCAATGGACTTGGCTACGTTGGTGACTTCGTCCTTGTCGGGTTGGCGACCATTTGGTGACTCGGACTCGGGCGCAAGGTAGAGCTTCGCCATCCGGAGCGACCGATTGTTGAGTTCGGATGCCGCTTGCCTAGCGTTTTCTAACAAGCTGCCAAGTCGTTCAATTAGATTGACGTCGGCGAGCAATGCGGCCGGTACAGGCATTCGCTCGTGTCGCCAGAAAAGTATCTTAGCTGGATCCTTACCTCGAGCGATGCCGGCTATATTGATCCGTGCTGCTGCCAGGCCACTGCGCGCCGCATGGGAGAGTGCCAGAACCGTGCGGTTGCGATTAGGCTGTAACGCCAGCAAGGAATGCAAGTCTCTCCACCCGGCCTTATCACGCTGAAGATTGAGGGGCTGGCCTTCGTGATCGTACGGTTTCATCGGATCGACCGAGTGATCGCTCAGCGCAAGTCCCTGGGTGAAATGTACGGTCTTAACTTTCCCGCTCTCAGGTATGTTCAAGCGGACGGCCCGACTCGGCCAAGTGAAGAGTTGAACGGGTCCAGTTGGGGAAGCCCGCTTGGAATCACCGAGTTTCTTCCCGATCTTGATCTGCTTTCCGTCTTTGTCTAAGTCGCCGTCCTTGGCCTTCTGAGGCTGTCGAGCACGCAGGGCGTAGATGCTCAGGGGCTTTTCCCAAGTGGGCAAGTCGGCGTCCGTTAGATCGTAGTCCACAAGGTTGAGCATCAGAGTTTCAAGCAGACTGTCACCTTCCAGCCAGACAATGCATCCGGTGTAAACTGGCGCAAAAGTGCGGCCGGTAGGCGAGTATTCGAGGTGTCCTACCTTCGCATTGCTTGTGTTGCTGGCACTCGCGCCGAAGGCCTGGCACGTCACGAGGTACAGAGCGGCCTCCTGAACGGAAGGGACCTCTGCTAAGTGCTCCCAAAGTGTACTCGGCGTGCCCGCGTACTGCTCAAACGCCAGTCTCGTAGCTGATTCAGGTTGTTTGTCCCCCTGACATACGAGCCCCGCAATCTGAAGGAATGGGTAATTGTCGTCAAAAAGCCGAAATTTGTTCCGGCATTGGCATTGGCCGAGGTAACGGTCGATCCACTGCGAGGGTATGCCTTCGCTCCATTCTGCTAGCAATGCCTGCCAGTTCCGGAATGATTTCAGTGGAACACCGTTGGCGTGGGCCACGCGGTAACAGAATGCCAAGAGCAGTCGCAATGTCGCAATCCGCACGATTGGGGACTCGTGCTCGATTGATCGGATGTCGCCTGCATTTTCCAGGGCTGAGCGAATGCTGAAGGACTTCAGGACGCCTTCCGTGGCAAGACACGGTATCCAATCGTGTATGAGGAGATCGAAGTCGTGATTATTCATTGGATCTCTACCCCCAACTCCTGGCTGACTTTGGCGTTGATGCCCCTTGTCTTTCCGACCTCAACCACACGGCAATGCCGCAAGTGCGCGTTACTCTGCCATGCAACAGGAACTTTCAATTCGAACAGTTTGGCGAAGAGCGCCTTGTGTGAGATTGATACTGATCGATCAAGGAGCCACCGCGTTTCTTCAGTGCCTATAGTTTCGGGAACTTTTTCGCCATTAATCAGAAAAACCGTCCGAATGCTTGGCTCGCCCTCGCGGGTAGCCGCTCGGACCCTGGCGTCTGTGCCCGGATCGTCGTCGTCTTCCAACTCTCGGTTCAACCGTTCAATGAGTTCCGCTGGCTCATCCGGTTGACGCACCACGAGATGGCGGGCGTGGCCAATGGAATCATCGGTGTCAACTTCGAATCCTGCGCGAGCCTCCTCAATAGCGATGGACCAGTCGTCGCCGCACACGAGAAGCGATTCTCCATACACTGCCTCCACCAGGGCCTCGATTTCGGCCGGCACTTGAAGTTTCTCTCGCTCGCGCAGGGCCAGCCACGTACGCAACAGGATGTAGCGGTCGTAAACGAACTCAATGCTCTTGCCGAATGATTCAGGTGGTGGACCTTCCGGTTCCGCATCACAGAGCACAATGAACTGCGGTGCTTCAAGGCCCGGCGGACGCCAGCGCGGATGTCGATGCAGACGCCCGCACCGCTGGAGCAACAAGTCGATAGGCGCAATCTCCGAAACCATGAAATCAAAGTCCAAGTCAAGGCTCTGCTCAATTACCTGCGTCGCAACTAACACCGCTCGCTGTGGACGATGCCGGTTCACGTAAGTTCCATCGTCCTGCCTTTCACCCTTGCCGAACCTGAGGAGGACTTCCCTTTCACGTTCTCGACGCCACATCTGGAGTGTGCGGGCATGGAAGAGTAAGCACTCAGTGTCCGTCAGATTGTCGCGCAAGTGCTTATAAACCTCGATTGAACGATCGACCGTGTTGCATATGACTGCAGCGCAACCGCCATACTCCAGTTGCCGGCTAAAGCTGGCCGTCAGTGCTGCTAGATCTGTGGAGGCAACGCGCACATCAACTACGCTCTGCCCCTGCACTGGAATCTCGGCACACACTGGCGCACTATCTGTCTCTGCGTTCGGGTAGTGTCGTGGCCTAGCCAGAGTAATTCTCGGATAGCGTTTGTACTCGCCATCGTGACGGCCTGAATAGGCCTTGGCGAGTGTTCGTCGCTTGGCTTCCGGAAGCGTTGCAGAAAGCAGGATGACGGTGCAGTCCACCTCGGCGAGCCAATGAAGAAGCCGTTCGAGGATTGTGCTCATGTAGGCGTCGTAAGCGTGGACCTCGTCGAAGATGACCACTTTGCCCGCTAGGCCAAAGAGCCGGACAAACCAGTGCTTGGTTTGAAGTACGCTCAACAGGCTCTGGTCAATGGTACCCACGCCGAAGGGCGCGAGAAGAGGTCGTTTCTTGGCGGTGAACCAGGATTGAGCTTCCAGATCGGCCTCGTCTCCGATGTTTCTTGGTTTGAACTCAGAAATCTCGCCTTCTTTCACTTGCCCCGTTTTCGCAAGAAGGGCGTCGCCATGCACGAGTTGCAGGTTGAGCTTGCCCTTATGCCCTCGATGCGCCAGGTAGTCATCCAGGACTCGCTTGAACATTGCGTTGCTTGTCGCGTGGGTCGGCAAGGCTATGTACATGCCGCGCGCAAGACCCCTACACATCGCCATGTCCGCCGAATAGAGCGCTACTTCCGTCTTGCCTTGGCCCATCGGCGCTTCAATAATCATGAGATATGGAGAAGATTGCTTCGACGCCAGCTCGATTGCGGCCGTTTGAAGGGCATTGGGGATGAAGCCTTCAAAGACCGTATCAAATCGCGCTTCGCCGGCAAATGCCACGGCCGGGAGCCAGCCCAGCCTCTCAAGAGCTTCTTGCGCCCGCTTCTGCGCGTTGGTCCAATAGTCCGCCGCACTGATTGCAGGCGGGATCCCACATTCGGCAACACACGGAAAGAAGTCTTGATTCGAACCAATCCAATCCACGACGGAGATGAAGCCCGCAAGCATGGGAACGACGGCCGGGTCTGTGATCTCGCTCCTGGATTGGGCGACCTGCTTCAGGTCGATCCCCACCGTGTCGGCGAATTCTTGAAGCAGCCCCTGTCGGGCCGCTTTCCAGCAGTTGTTTCCAAGCGTGTCCCGACCCATTCGGAGCTCGGCTGATCGCGGAAATACACCGTGATGGCCTCCGGCAATTTGTCCCAATACGGCAGAAACCGCGCAAGATCCGAGGATTTCTTTCAACACGTGCCCCGTAATGCACCCATGAGTACGATTCTGGTCGTTGTCCGAAAATGGAAGCCCGGAGTGCTGTGACAGTTCTGGCACTCGCTTCTGGAACCCGGGGCTGCCCTTGCCTAGATCGTGCGCCCCGGAAAGAAAAACGATTTTGGTACGCGCGGCAATTCCCATTGAAGATTCCAGTCTCTCGCGCAGTTGTCGCATCAGGCAATGATCCCAAACTAGTCCCGCGACGGCAGCAACATCAAGCATGTGGTACAGCAAGGGATGATACGAGGAATTTAGGTGTCTTTGAGTCGTCTTGTCCCATTTCGTTTTGCCCCACAACTGCAGCCACTTCCGATTCCGGCTATCAGAGCAAATCATGGCATTAACCCTCCTCACGGACTTTTTCCGAGATCGGCTTCCTCCTTACCCGCGGTCTCTGAATTCCACCGAATTCCGGGCGCACCACTATTGTTTCCCCGTTTGTTTGGGCGGGCTTGGCCTCCGGAGCCATGCCATGCGTGTCGGCATGTTCCCGCTCTTCACCGATAAAGAGTCTGATTCCCCAAGGTTCTTGCGCTAATGCTACAGCCGAATTTCGAAGGTGACAACCAACTTTATGGCTTTATGCCAGGAAACAACAAGATTGACGGATCGCACGTCTGATACGATCAGACGAACATGTTTTCGGCCTTCTCGGCTCCTACCGGCTCGCTAGTTGTGGTGATTGCTAATAGGCTTGGGTTAGTTCTTCTCGTCTGCTTCATCCGCCATCAGCGCCTTCAACTGTTGCAGCAGAGGCGGCAGGTCGTTCCGGAGCGTCTTCCAGACGCGGAGCCAATCTACAGTGTCGTATCCGTGTATCAGCCGGTGGCGCATCCCAATGACGCTTGCCCAAGGAACATCAGGGTGAGCGTCTTGGAACATGCGGTCCACGCGGTTCGCAGCCTCACCCAAAATCACGATCTGGCTGAAGATTGCCCACTAGACAGGTTCATTACTCATGAATTCCGCTTCGCTCAATCCGGAGGACAGCCTCTGTGCCCTTTCAACGGCCTGGATCATGTCGAAAACGGCAGCACGTGGATCATGCGGCATAGACCACCTCTGTCGAATTCAGAATGGCGTCGCGGCGAATCAGGTTGGCGCTGCGCTCAAGGTTCTTCCGATCCACAAGGTCCACCTTTCGTCCCAGGAGCAACGCAAATTCTTCCTCGGCGCGGGCAAGATCCATGAGCGACCACTGCTCATCTGTCTCGAACTCGGCCAGGAGGTCAATGTCGCTACCAGGGGCAAGCCGACCGGTCCGGGCGGAACCGAAGAGTTCCAGGCGGCGGATCTTCCATTTCCGGCAAAGCCCTTGCAAAGTCTCGTCCGGGACTTCCGTGTCGCCTATTCTCATTCCTTCCTGCCCCCTTTTGTCTTTCGTCCCGGTCGATTCCTGCGGTAGCGGTTTCAATGCTATCAGACGAACATGTTTTCGGCCTTTTCGGCTCCGATAGTTGTGGTGGGAGTGTAACCGTAATTGTGGCCTGGTAGGACGATGGTGTTGTCTGGAAGGGTGAAGAGCTTGTTGCGAATCGATGCCTTGAGGACCTCGTACGAGCCTCCGGGGAGGTCGGTCCGGCCCACCCCTCCTACGAAGAGCGTGTCTCCGGTTAACACATACCCGGGGAAGTAAAGACAGATACCTCCAGGGGTATGCCCGGGCGTGTGGATCACCTGTACGGATTCATTTCCGAAGCGGATCGCATCACCGTCGTGGAGCAGCACAGTCGCCGGCGGTGAAGCCATCGCGTTGAACATGGTCAACATCCCGGGGTTTTGACGCATCAGGCCTTGCGCATCCGCCTCATGGATAGCGATGGGCGCGGCGGTCGCATCGTGCATTTCTTTGTTTCCCGCGGTGTGGTCCACATGGCAATGCGTGTTGACGATATAGGTGATCTTGGTAATTCCGCCACTGGAAGCTCTTCTTAGTATGGGCTCGGCAGGACCGCCGGGGTCTACCACAATTCCTTCTCCGGTCTGCTTGTCGCCCATGATGTAACAGAAAATCTGGAACCCTCCGATTTCTATCTGCTCGATAACCATTGGTCCCTCCACACGCAAGATGCCGTACTGTTTGGTTATAGCCATTCTCAAGAGTTTTGTCGGATATGTCAGGGGTAGGCCCCGTCATTCTCGCGAACGCGGGAATCCAGTCTTTTTCTTTTCTCCTGGACCCCTGCTTTCGCAGGGGTGACGCTGCTGAGTCGGACACTAATCTTGACAAGCACTATAGATGTGCGTCAAGCCGCAGCCCAACAAACGGAATACGCTCCGAATGTTCAGCCCTGCGGCCTCTGGGCCCTGAGCACGGACGGCGGCTGGTACGCGCAATAGGGCTCCTCAGCCATATAATTGCCGGTATGTTCGTACGCCCGCGCTCTGCATCCACCGCAGAACCGGAGGTAATCGCATTTCCCACACTTGCCCTCCAGAAGGCTGAAGGTGCGCAGATTCTTGAACAGCGGGGCGTTTCCCCAAAGATCCGCAAACGATTGTTCCCGGACGCTCCCGGCCTGCACGTCAAAGTATCCGCATGGTTGGAGGTCTCCCCGGTGAGAAACGAAGACGAACGACAGCCCGCCAAGGCAGCCGCGGGTGCGTGCGTCAAGGCCGAACGTCTGTTCCGTGACCTCGATTCCTTCTTTTCGCGCTTCTTGGCGGAGAATCCGGTAGTACTGCGGAGCGCAGGTCGCCTTGGTCTCCAGGGGGGTCGCTCGACTCAATCGGTAGAACTCCAGGAGGCTCTCCTCGTACTCGTCCGGGCCCATCTCCTCACCGGCCATGTCCCTAGCTCTTCCCGTCGGAACCAGCAGGAAGACGTGGAACGCTACAGCTCCGATCTCTTCGGCAAGTTTCATGATATTCGCGAGGTAGTCGCGATTGCGGCGGGTCAAGGTGGTATTGATCTGTACCGGAACGCCCGCGTCTCGTAGGTTTCGGATGCCTCTGAGAGACGCGTCAAACGCGCCTTCCACCATACGGAAGCGGTCATGGGTTTCCGCGGTGGGGCCGTCAAGGCTGATACTCACGCGGGGGATGCCCACCGCAGCGATTCGCGCCGCAATCTCCCGCGTCACCAGCACCCCATTGGTCGCTACCACTGCCCTTAGCCCCACATCCAGAGCGTACTGGGCCAACTCGAAGAAATCCGGCCTGAGGAGCGGTTCGCCGCCGGTCATGATCAGGATGGGCTGGCCCACCTCACGGATGCCGTCGATCAGGCTGCGTCCCTCATCAGTGGTCAATTGCTCCGGCCCGGGCTGAGAACACGCGCCGGCCCGACAATGGACGCACGCCAAGTTGCACGCCCGGGTCATCTCCCAGGCGACCAATCTCAATTGAAACCGATTCACTTCTTCCTCAGCGACGGAGCGTCGCCCTGGAGGATCCTCGCAGCCTCCAAAGCGTGGTAAGAAATAATAAGATCCGCGCCGGCTCTTCGGATCGCGATCAGTGCTTCCATCATGCAGCGGTCGCCCTCGATCCATCGGTTCTGGGCTGCCGCCTTGATCATGGCAAACTCACCGCTCACGTTGTACGCGGCCAAGGGGAGATCGAAGGCGTTGCGCACCCGCCAAATGATATCCAGATAAGGCAACGCAGGCTTTACCATGATTATGTCCGCGCCTTCTTCCACGTCCAGCCCCACTTCTCTGAGCGCTTCGTCGGAATTGGCTGGATCCATCTGATACGATCGGCGGTCTCCGAACTGGGGCGGGGATTCGGCCGCCTCACGAAACGGCCCATAGAAAGCGGACGCATACTTGGCCGCATACGACATGATGGGAATGTGATCTAATCCCGCCTCATCCAGGGCTTCCCGGATCGCGGCCACGCGGCCGTCCATCATATCGCTGGGCGCGACGATGTCAGCTCCGGCTCGCGCATGAGACACGGCCATTCGGGCGAGCAGCTCCAAAGTAGCGTCATTGTCCACATCACCGTCGTGGATAACGCCGCAATGCCCGTGATCGGTATACTCACACAAACAGACGTCCGTTATCACGACCAGGTCCGGATAGGCCTTCTTGACTTTGGCCACTGTTTTCTGAATGATGCCGTCCTTGGCGTACGCCTCGGAACCGACGGGATCCTTTTTGTCAGGAATCCCGAAGAGAAGAATCGCGGGTATGCCCCGAGCGACGGGCTCTTCCAACTCGGCGAGCAGGGCGTCAGGAGAGAGTTGAAAGTGCCCCGGCATGCTCAGGATGGGTTTTTTCACCTTGCCGCCGGGCCGAACAAAGAAAGGTAGGATGAAATCGTTGACATCCAGCCGCACTTCGCGGACCATGCTTCGAAGGGCCTCACTCTTCCTAAGCCTCCGCGGCCGATATTCGGGAAACCGCATATGTGCTCCGGTGTTTTTGCTGGCGCGATGAGCTTTTCGTACTTATAATCTTGCCAGGAGGTTCTGTCAACGACATGAGCGCGCTCAGGTGCCATCGATGCGGACAAGCGCTTCCCGATGGATCCTTGAAGTATCAGGTGGATGTGAAGGTTCGCTCGCTCTACGACGGAACTATCCCCGATCAGAACGAAGAAGACACGCGGCGCGCTCTGGACAAGGTTCTGGCGGAACTCTCCCACTACAACGAAGAGCAGGCTAACAGGGAAGTATATGAGGACGACGTCTTTGTGATGTGTCCACCCTGTAAGGAACAGTTTCTTCATGACATTTACGCTCATATGCACCCGAAGGCGTCCCCGGAATCCGGGCGAGACCACATGGTCCACTGACGCAGGTCGTGATCTGGGCCGGCTTCCGAGTGTGAGGAGAATCGCCTGCTCTCTTGGCGCTCCCTTCCCGCGAATTACATGGCATTGACACCCGGCGCTCGATATCTCTTCCTCTTTGCCCACCCCGACGACGACGCATTCATCGCAGGAACCATGCGAGATCTCATGACAGGAGGATCGGAGATCCATGCCGTTTGGCTCACGTCAGGGGGCTTCCTCGGAGGTATGAAGACCAGAGAAGCCGAGCTTGCCGCGGCAATGGCCGCGCTGGGACTGGATGGCTCCTATCTTCGATTCGCAAGATTCCCGGACCTGGGGCTCCTTCCCCGTCTCGATCAGGCCGCGGACTACGTCGCGTCCCTTGTCACGGAGCTAAGGCCCGAGAACATTTTCGCCACCGCCTTTGAAGGGGGGCATCCCGACCACGATGCAGTCAATTTCCTGGCCTTTGAGGGAGTTCGCCGCTCAGCGCAGGACCCGAGAATTTACGAATACCCTCTGTACAACTCCAGTGGCCCTCTTTGGCATTGGAAGTGGCGTATCAACGCGTTCCCGCCGAGCCCCCCCGAGACGCTCTACAACCCGCTCAGCCATGATGCCATTGAGCGCAAGCACGCGGTTATGCGAGCGTATTCCACCCAGTGGCTGTACATGGTCCCTGCAAGATTGGCCTCGTCCCATGAACGCATGGCGACCAGAGGAGAGCCGTATCGGCTCTGCCCTCCGGACCGGGACCACACTCTTCCGCCCCACGCCGGAACGCTAGGCTACGAGAGGTGGTTCAACGCATTCATGAGGATCAGATTCAAGAAATTTGCGAAGGCGGTTCTTGAGGCCCGTGGTGTTGGAGGCTGACCGGAATCGGCCTGTTTCCTCCCGACCCGCTTCCCATGCGGACTTCCGTTGACAGAACCCTGCGTTGGTGATATTCTACTCGCTCTTGCTTTGAGCATGTTGTTTGGATCTCGAGGGTTGTGTTGAGGTTCATTGTAGGGATTACTTCTCTTCTGTTGATCTTCTTTTTCTGCGCGAGGAGCGACGCAGGCGGTTTTCGGACTTGGATTCCGCTGCCCCGCGGCGGGTCCATGCCGGTGTACTATTTCTATCCCGACTACGAGACTAAGAGCCGTCTTCCCGCGGTAATCCACGGAGTGGGCGTGGGCGCCATGAAGATCGCGCAGCACCACGTGCACTGCCAGGAGTTGGCGAACAGAGGCTTCGTGGTGATGCTGATCGATCCCTCGAACTATCCGGAGTCGCTCACTCCCGGGCCGTTCGAGTGGGAGCGAGGCCTCGGATACTTGGTCGGCAGCGTGAATCAAGGTGTGGTAGCCGCGCGGCTCGCGTTCGATATGGAATGGTATCTCGAGGCGATCCGGGCCGCGGTGGGCAATCTTTGGTTCAATCCGAAAGTGGACCCTTACCGTATCGCGATCTCCGGGTATTCACAGCCGGCCAATGCCGCACTCACTTACGCGTCACGAGATCCGCGCGTGAGAGCGGTGGTCTGGAATTACGGCGGTTCACCCTGGATCATGCCATATGACGTGATGAGGCTGCCGCCTGTGCTCATTTTCCACGGCACAGCGGATGACGTGTACGATGTGAAGCACGCAAAACGCCTTGCGCAAGAACTCGCAGCCGCTCACAAATACTTTGAGGCGTATATTTATCCGGGCCAGAAGCATCTTTTCACCATATACTTTGACATCACCGGCGAACCACGTTTCGCGCGCCCGATCATCCTCGAAACCTTCGAACGTATGGTCTCATTCCTCAACCGGGTAATGCCGCCCGGGCGGTAGAGCGGTTTCCCTGCGGTAGGGTTCATAACGACGGCTGCCTCATCGTTCGTCATTCCCGGGGACACGCGGACTCTGTCCCGCGCGAGCCTGCCGGTTGGTCGGGCGAGGTTTTGTAGAATCCGTCCTACCACCGATTCTTTTCAGACTGTCCTGCGGTTTTGAGCAGCCCGAGCAGAAAGCGCACTTCCGGGGCCCTCAGAGCGTAAGCGGCAGCCAAGAAGATGAGTAAGCCCCCCAGGATCAGCGAGGCGAGAAGGATGCCGGACCACAGGGTGAAGCCGAGCTTCCAATCCGCGAAGCCGCGCATGTGCACAAGCATCGCAGCCATAGGTACGGATGCCAGGAGAAACCGCGAGACGGCGACTGCGAGCTCGCGACCGGGAAACCCTCCAAGTCGCTTAACAAGAATCACGAACAGAACGGATACGTTGAACGCCGCGGCCAACGAGGTGGCCAATGCGAGTCCACCGTGAGCCATAGGTCCCATGAGGAGAAGCCCTGCCACAAGATTCACCGCCACCGCGCCCATAGAGACCCACAAAGGAGTTGTTGTGTCCTTCAGTGAATAGAATGCCTGGTTGACCACCTTGAGCGCTGAAAAAGCCCACAAGCCCGCTGTGTACCACAAAAGAGCGAACGCTGTTCGTTCTGTGTCCATAGCCGTGAAGAGCCCGCGCTGAAAGAGACACGCAACAATCGGCTCCCTTAGGATGACCAGGCCCACGGAGGCGGGTATGGTGAAAAATCCTATCAATCTGAGCGCATAGGAGATCGATTTCTGCAAGCCAGCCAAATCACCATTTCCGGCCTGCCTCGACATTGAGGGAAGAACAGCGGTTCCGGCCGCGATGGCAAAGATCCCCAAGGGAAGTTCCACAACCCGATCCGCATAGTACAGCCAGGAAACACTCCCGGAAACGAGCAAAGAGGCCAGAATGGTTCCCACAAGAACGTTGACCTGGTAGACCGCGCCGCTGATTGCGGCCGGAGCAAACAGTCTGCCGATTCGGCTGAGCGCGGGGTTGCGGAAATCGAAGCCGAGCCGAAAAGGCACGCCCACCCTCTTTATGAAGGGGAGCTGAAGCCACAACTGAACCACTCCACCAACAGTCACTCCTATTGCCAGCGCGTAGTAGGGCGCCAGGCCGGCCACCGCGCCGGACACGATGACACTGAAAATCATACAGAGGTTCAACAGGGCCGGCGCGGCGGCCGGAGCGGCAAAATGCCCCATGGAATTGAGGACTCCGGACGCGAGAGCGACAAGAGATATGAAGAAGATGTATGGAAACATGATGCGGGTAAGATCGACCGTGAGAAGGAATTTTGCCGTGTCCTCCACAAACCCGGGCGCGGTGATCCGAACAATCCATGGGGTTAATGCGATGCCCAGGGCTGTGACGGCTGCGAGAATAATGGTCGCGACGGTGAAGCATGTCTGAGCGAGGCCGCGGGCTTTGGAGGGGCCTTCTTTTTGCAGGCTTTCCACATAGGTGGGAATAAAAGCCGCGGAAAGCGCGCCTTCCGCGAAAAGCCGCCTGAGCAAATTGGGAATGCGAAAGGCCACGAAGAACGCGTCAGCCCCGATGCTCGCTCCCATGAAGAGCGCAATGACCATGTCTCGGACGTAGCCCAGGACGCGGCTGAGGCTGGTCCAGAGGCCGACTATCCCCGCCGCGCGGGTCATGGTCTTTACTTCGGAGACATGCTCGGAGCGGTGGTTGGTGGAAAGGTCTTGACTCTTTCTCGTGTTTGCTGTCATATATAATATTTTACGCGGTCTTGCCCGGGTGGCGTCCGGCGCGCCCGGCAACTGCTAGACGAATGAAGCGATTTTGTCAAATGGATATCATCCGCCACTCCGACAAGGACAGGAGCATTGAATGGCCAATCATCCTTCAGCGTTGAAACGTATGAGGCAAACAAAGAAGAAGCGCCTCCGGAACAAGTCTTACAAGTCCAAGGTCAGGACGGTTGTCAAGAAATACCTGACTTCGGTGGAAAATAAGGAATCGATTGGGCCCGAGGAGCTGCGACAGGCGGTTTCCCTTTTGCACAAGGGTGTCTGCAAAGGGATTTACCATCGTAATACCGCGTCCCGCACCATCGCCAGGCTCTCCCGAAGACTCACCGCAGCTTGATCCCTTCCTTTGGAGTCGCCCCTGGGTTCTTCGCGTGCCGGGCGATTCCCGCTTTCGATTTCTCGGGCACGGCTACCGGGTGTCGCCCATCAAGATCCAACCGGCCCATGAAGGGGGCTTCCCGGCAAACGAGGTGTCCAAGCCCGCGGGCATTTGTCTGGAGTAATCCGCCAGCGCTCGGCGAGGGGTCGTTCCTTCTGCCGCGGCCTTGAGCACCGCTATCAAGAATGGGTCATCCTCGCCCCAATCCGGGCGAGCGTAATTGATCAGCGCTGTCGGCGCCCCTGCGTACATGAGGCTGGTGAGGAGAAGCATCGGTCCTTCCGCCAAGACAGCTTCCCGATCCCCCAGGTCGCACCACGCGGTGGGGAGCGCCACAAGCTCCGACTTAAGCGGTGTCTGAAAAAAATCCCGTGCGTATATTGTCCGATGTCCGCGGTTGTCCGCTGAAAAGAAAAGCACGGGCTGCGTTTCATCTCCCACTTTGTCCGTCACGGCCGCAGGAACCGCCAGGAGAGTGATTTCAGGCGGGGCGCCCTTACGGTCCATGAACTTGTCTGCGGTCGCGGTCGGACCCACCCAGACCTCGAATTTCTTGAAGAGCTTCTGGATCATGATCAAAATGTTCGAGGGCTTCGGGTATACCGGACTGGCCAGTATGAGCCGCTGGATCCGTTCGCCCTCGGGCAGGTTCTCTACCCGCTTCTGCCCTTTAGACTTGCGGGCCGATCCTTGGCGCAGATCTTCCTCCGAGATCCAAGGGATCGATTCCAGCGCCAACAAGGAGGCGGATTGACCGTCCGGATTGCTCGAGGAGGTGACAATACGAGCAAAGCGCAACATGTCTACCGATGGGATCAGTGATATCAGCCTGTCCCTTCCCAGAGGCCGATCCTCGGGATCGAGAAGGATGGAAAAGGGGAGGTACCAGAGCGGACCGTCGGGAATGACGAACACTCTGTTCTTCTCGGGCGGAAGCGCAGGAAGTTGTCCGAAGATCGCGCGGAACATGCGACGACAAGGTTCTTTCCAGGCATGCCCCATGAACGAAGAGCCCTTGCCCAGTGAAGACTCTTGCAGCTTCTCCTGAAGGTGAAAAACGCCCCGGGCTATTTCGGCTCGATTTAGCGCCACCTGATAGTAGACGGCATCTTCTCGGGTGATGTAACCCACAGCCATGCGGTCCCGAAGCAAATTGAAGTCCAAGAGCATCTCATTCGGCCCGAGGAGATCCTTTTGGACCTCTCCGAGGGACGCCGAGAGACCTCGGCGCATGAGCATGTGCCGGGCGGCGCGCTTCTGCAGCGAGTTGCGGACCTCATCCAGGGCTGCCCTGAATTCATCCTCCTTCTTGCGCATCGGGCTCCCCGGGGGCTCCAGACGGGCCGTTATCAGATCGCCCAGGATGCGGATCTCCTCCTGATGCAGGCGCTCGGGCACATCGAAGTAACCTTGGATCTCAGCCTTCTTCAGTATGAGGTTTCTCTGGCAGAAGCGTCGCTTTTCATTAAGATGGAAAACCTGTCCCACAATGCTTCTTGGGGGTTCCAGGTGGAGGGGGCCAAGAATTTTGGCCGTGAGCTCGTCGAAGATCTGCAAGCGCTCACTGAATTCGTGGATAATGGCGTGGCCGGGCGGAATGTCGTTCAGGACCGATTCCAGATGATCAACGAGGCTCCTATACTTGAGGATGGCGTTCTCCACTTCGCCTGAAAGATAACTTCTGCGAGCCTGTTTGATCTCCTGGTCCAGCTTCTCCAGCAAGGGAAGGCGTTCACCCTCCGGAACGGGCTGTTCCTTTTCCTTCCGGAACAGCCACTGATAGCGGCTTGACGCATCCGGCCGCTCTTGCGCGACGACGAGGGGCGGGACCGACTGAGAGGTGAGGACGGCTGGGCCGTCCTGATCGGCCAACCCCAAGGACAAGGCCGAGAGAGATATGAGCGCGGCCCCGAGAAAATGCGTGAATACATAGCCTCTCAGAAGGGTCACCTTTTCTTGCCTATGGACTTCAGGTCTCGGGACTGCGCCTGCTGACCGCCATTCACCCACCACTCGTCTTCCCTCTCCTTGAACCACCAATTACAGAATTCGGTGGAAAGCACGCTGTGAGCTAGTTTCTTTGCCGGAGCAGTGCACAGCCTCTTGAGCGCGGCTGATATCCAGTCCTTACTATACGGGTTTCCCAGGTCTCCAAGCTCTTTGAGCTGAAGTATCAACTCCAGTTGATCCGCGTCGTGGGCCAATGCCGCCTCAAGGCTCGCGCGCTCCTGGAGTTCGTCCGTAAGTTCCCGTATCTCCGCTCCAAAGAAGAGATTATCGGTCATATCTTTGATTGCGGCTGTTTCGTCGCAGGTCACGTATTTCTTGTTCACGTAGTTATGATCGCCGGTGCGCGCTTCCGCCAGATCGTGAAAGAGGCACATCAGGACCACTTTCTGGAGATCGGCTTCCGGCGCCATCCGCGCGAGGGCGTACCCGATTATTGCGCAACGCAGACTGTGGTCCGCCACGGATTCATGGCCGGCGCCCAGGAACTGGAACCCGGTGCGAGGAGTCCGCTTGAGCATTCCCACTTCGAATAAGAAGTCCGCTAAGGCCTTAAGATCCAATGACACGCCTCTGTCTATTGATTGATTTCCGGTTCACTATCAGAATTTCGTTCCGGCTTCAAGGGCGCGGCCCGATCGAGCGCACGCTTTCAGTTTTCCGGGCGAGAATCGCGTGCCTCCTTTCGCGCAGGAGGGTATGTGACCCCTTTTCCCTTTTCTCAAGGGGTGTTTCGCTTGCCCTCTCTTTTCCACAGGGGGACACAGAGGGATTATCAAAGCGATAAGACGCGCGTATGACCGGTGGAGCGGTACCGAGACCGATGTTACAATGCGCCAATGATGATCAGTCAGCTTGAGACCATGATCGCCGTGCCCTGTGACCTCTGCCGAAGCCCCACGCACGAGGCGCTCTTCATCAAGGAAGGCTTCCGCCACGTGCGATGCCTGAACTGCGGCATGGTCTTCGTAAGCCCGCGGTTGGCCGCGCATCGGGAAATCCAACGGCAATCAGGGACCGGCGCTATGGGAGACGATGAACTGACGCCGGCGCAACGGAGACGATTACGGCGCGAACTGAAACTTTACGAGCCGTTCCGAAAGCAGAATCGGCTGCTGGAGGTCGGCGCGGGTCGCGGTTGGTTCCTGGAAGAAGCCGCTCAAAAGGGCTGGGAAACGTGGGGCTTGGAGATCAACTCCTGCGCCCTACACTACTTGAGAAAGAGAAGATCGATCCATCTTGTGGTCGAAGCAGCGGAAGACTTCGCGGCGCCGCCGGGGAGTATGGACGCTGTGCGCATGTGGGATGTGATCGAACATCTTCAGTCACCCAGAGCCGCCTTAGGCCGAGTTTACACCGCTCTGCGGCCGGGTGGGCTTGTCCACATATCGACAACAAATTTCGCGTCCTTGTCCCGCTGGGTCAATGGCCCGGAATGGGTTTATCTCAATGGCTCGGATCACATCCACCTCTTTGAACCGAGCACGATTACGGCTCTCTTGCGTCATAGCGGATTCCATCTCGTGCGCGTTCGAACGCGCTCGTTCAACTTGCGCAAGAAGCTCTACCATCCGGAACGAGAATTGCCTTCCTCATGGTCGCCATTGCGACCGTTGCGAAAGATCATTGACGAGACGATCCGATTCACTTGCTACGGCCATCAAATGATCGTGACCGCGGTGAAGTCCGGCGACTGAAAACCATATGAGCGTATATGGGTTGCGTGCTAATATGAAATTTTGGGCTCTCTAAGGGGTGAAAGGATTCGGCTTGACTTATCAAAATAAATCGCCTAACTTATCAAGCAGTTGAAGTCATAACCTAAAGTGAGATAACGCGACATGGCCCGGGCTCATACCACCAAGATTACCGCTGAGAAACGAGCAACGATCCTCGTGGAAGCGCTCCCGTACATCCAAATTTTTCGAGGCAAGCGCATCGTCATCAAGTACGGCGGGAGCGCGATGACTGATCTCGCGCTTAAGAGCGCATTTGCGGAAGACATGGCCCTCCTCAGCTTCATAGGGATCAAACCGGTTATCGTTCATGGTGGTGGGCCTCAGATAGGCGCTTTGCTGAAACGGATAGGCAAGGAGAGCCGTTTTGTGAAAGGTCTCCGAGTGACGGATGAGGAGACCATGGACGTGGTGGAGATGGTGCTGGTGGCTAAAGTGAACAAGGACGTGGTCTCCCTGATTAACTACTACGGCGCGAGAGCTGTAGGTTTGTCCGGACGGGACGGTTGCCTGATAAGGGCGAGGAAAGCCCGTCCCGCGCGGCTCGCGGATACGGACGAAGATCTGGGCCTGGTCGGAGAAGTGGAGACTATCAACCCGGAATTGATCGATTCTCTTGAGGAACGCGGTTTTATCCCGGTCATCGCGCCGGTGGGCGCAGGGCCGGGCGAGAAGCCCTACAACATCAACGCGGACACTGCCGCGGGCGCGCTGTCAGCGGCTCTGAACGCGGAGAGATTCATTGTTCTTACCGACGTCACGGGTGTCTTGGATCAGGATGGGGGACTCATATCGACCCTTTCGGAGCAGAAGGCGGAAGAGTTGATCGCCAAAGGAACCGCTTCCGGAGGGATGATACCTAAGCTCAAGTGCTGCCTGGTCGCTCTTCGTGGCGGTGTGCCTAAGGCGCACGTGATCGACGGAAGGGTGCCCCACGCGATCCTTTTGGAGTTACTCACCGATCAGGGCATCGGCACGGAGATCCTGCGAGAGCGCGCCCCGGGCCTGTGAGCTATCCGGTCGTATTCAAAGGGTCTGCGCGGCGCATCGGCTCCGGTTTATCAACGAGACGGGCGCGCGCCGTAAGACGAGGTGGTGTATGGCATTGGGACAGTTCATCGAGGAGAACGCCAAATACGTATTCAATACGTACGGGCGAACCCCCATCATGCTCATTGAGGGGCGCGGCTGCCGGGTAAAGGACAGCGAAGGTCGCGAGTATCTCGATTTCGTCGCCGGCATAGCCGCATGCTCTTTGGGCCACGGTCATCCTCGTCTGGCCGCGGCCTTGGCGGATCAGGCGAAGAAGCTCATACACGTGTCGAATCTATTTCATATCGAGCCTCAGATCCGATTGGCGCGGCTTCTGGTTGAGCACACGTTTGCCGACAAGGTCTTTTTCTGCAACTCCGGCGCGGAGGCCAATGAGGGAGCGGTCAAGCTCGCGCGAAAGTTCTTTCATGACCGTGGAGAGCATGATCGTTACTGGATCGTGGCCATGGAGAATTCCTTTCACGGCCGGACTCTTGCCACACTGGCGGCAACCGGTCAGATGAAATACCGCCAGGGCTTCGAGCCTGAAGTTCAAGGATTTCGGCATGTTGCATTCGGCGATCTGGTCGCCCTCGAGAAAGCGCTCACCGCTGATGTTTGTGCGGTTCTCGTGGAACCGATCCAAGGAGAGGGTGGGGTGCGCATTCCTCCGCAGGACTACTTAAGCAACGTTCGAGAGTTGTGCGACGCTCGGGGGTGTCTACTCATGCTCGACGAGGTCCAGACCGGCACGGGTCGAACCGGGACGTTTCTTGCGCACGAGCGCTTCGATTTCGTTCCGGATGTGGTGACCCTTGCAAAGGGATTGGCCGGCGGAGTTCCCATAGGCGCACTGCTCGCAACAGACAGGGTTGCCCAGGCGTTTGTTCCCGGAAGCCATGCGTCAACCTTCGGCGGCAATCCCTTGGCCGCGTCCGCCGCCATCGTGGTGGTGGAAGAGGCGCTGTCGGATGGATTCCTGAAGAACGTCTCGGACAAGGGCGCATTTCTGGGCGCAAAGTTGGCGCAACTGGCCTCGCGTTATCCTCTCATTAAAGAAGTGAGAGGCATGGGGCTCATGCAGGCAATCGAACTGGCCGTTCCGTGCGCGGACATGGTCGCTGCTATGCGGGAACGGGGTGTGTTGGTGAACTGCACTGCGGAGACGGTGCTCAGGTTTATGCCTCCGCTCATCGTGACTGAAGCGGAAATCAACGAGATGATAGGGGCGTTGGACGCCGTCCTGGCCGGGATACGGGAGGTTCCCGATGCTTAGCAAGAAGGATTTCCTGGCCGTGGCGGACTGTTCCCGTGAGGAGATCCTGGCGCTGCTGAAGCGGTCCGCGGAGATCAAGAAAGGGATGCCTGGTAAAGGGCCGGCCCTTCCCCTACAAGGACGCTTTGTGGGCCTTCTTTTCGAGAAGCCCTCAACCCGCACTCGAGTGTCATTCGAGGTGGCTGTTCGGCAGATGGGCGGGGATACGATCTTCCTGAGCCGACGTGATATCCAGATGGGTCGTGGTGAGCCGATCCGGGACACGGCCCGGGTCCTCTCACGATATCTGGATGCCCTGGTGGTGCGCACCTTTGGCCACCATATTGTGGAAGAGCTCGCGGAATGGTCTTCCATACCAGTGATCAACGGCCTCACGGATCTCCATCATCCGTGTCAGGTGCTGGCTGATTTGTTCACCCTCCAGGAGGCGGGTCTGGACGTCACCGCAATCAGAGCCGCATGGATCGGCGATGGCAACAACATGGCGAATTCCTGGATCGAGGCTGCCCGCGCGCTGGGTTTCAGTTTGGCGCTGGCCTGTCCGGAGGGCTATGAGCCGGCCGTGGATTTCAACAGCGATCGGATCACCCTCTCCAGAAACCCCAAGGAAGTGGTCCGAGGCGCGGACGTGATCTCCACGGATGTTTGGGCCTCCATGGGTCAGGAGGACGAGGCCGCGGTCCGGGCCAAGGCTTTCGCGCATTATCGTGTGGATGGTGACCTCCTTGCTCATGCGCCTGAGCGCGTATTCGTGCTGCACTGCCTCCCGGCGCATCGTGGGGAGGAGATCACGGATGAGGTAATGGAATCGAGGCATTCTCTGATCTGGGATCAGGCTGAGAATCGCCTTCACGTGCAGAAGGCGATCCTCGAAATGCTTATGTCTCATGGTCCGGTAGATCGGCCATAGTGAAATACGCGATGAGTGGAGAAACGGAGTGGCGGAACAGAAGCTGAAAAGGATAGTCCTGGCCTATTCAGGAGGACTGGACACCTCGGTCATATTGCGCTGGCTTATTGAGCGGTATCAGTGCCCGGTGGCAGCTTTCGCCGCGGACTTGGGACAAGGTGAGGAACTCGCCCCTCTGGAAGACAAGGCAAAGGCCACCGGCGCGGAGTCTGTCCATATCGTCGATCTAAAGGAAGAGTTCGTGAGAGACTACGTCTTTCCCATGTTTCGGGCGAACGCGATCTATGAGGGGGCTTACTTGCTCGGCACGTCCATAGCTCGGCCCTGTATCGCCAAGGCGCAGATGGACCTGGCGCAAAAAGTGGGCGCGGATGCGGTAGCTCACGGCGCGACCGGAAAGGGCAATGACCAGGTGCGGTTTGAGCTTTCGTACCTCGCGATGGATCCAAACATAACCGTCATAGCCCCGTGGCGCATCTGGGAAATGCGTTCCCGCTCAGACCTGCTTTCCTATTGCCAAGAAAAAGGGATTGCGGTGACCTCAACCGCGGAAAAGCCCTACAGCATGGATCGTAACTTACTCCACCTGAGTTTTGAGGGCGGCATACTGGAAGACCCGTGGGCAGAGCCGCCGGAGGACATGTTCATCCTAACGGTGGATCCCAGGAAGGCGCCCGACCTGCCGGAAGAGATCACCATAGGCTTCCGGCTGGGCGATCCCGTGGCGATTGACGGGAATCCGTTGTCTCCCGCGGAACTGCTCAATCGACTCAACGTGATCGCGGGCAGGAACGGCGTGGGTCGCGCGGACGTGGTGGAAAACCGGTATGTGGGCATGAAGAGTCGCGGGGTCTATGAGACCCCCGGGGGAACGGCGCTCCATGTGGCCAGGAGGGCTATGGAGTCGATCACGCTCGACCGGGAGGTCCAACATTTGAAGGATGAATGGATCCCCCGATACGCCGCTTTGGTCTACAATGGTTATTGGTTTTCTCCGGAGCGGCAGATGCTTCAGAGAGCCATTGACGAGGCCGCGTGCTCGGTTTCCGGTGAGGTGCGGCTGCGGCTATACAAAGGGAATGTGACCGTGACGGGCCGCCGATCCGACGAATCACTCTACGACGAGCGCTTCGCCACGTTCGAGGAGGACAAGGTGTATTCGCAGGCGGACGCGGGTGGTTTTATCCGCCTCAACGCCTTGCGTCTGAGAATTCGTTCCATGATGAGGTGCAAGGTCTAAGCTTCTCGGAGGCCCCCGGCGTGACTCGTAACCAAAAGAAAAAACCTTCCGCGACCAAGACCGGAAAGCCTGTGGGTGTGCGCAAAGGCCGATTCCGCAGCGAGATGGATCCGCTCTTTGCGCGGTTTAATGCCTCGATCGCGGTGGACCACAGGCTCTTCGAGCATGACATCAGGGGCAGCATCGCGCATGCCAGGATGCTGGCGCGGCAGGAGATCATTTCGCGAGATGATGCCCGCAAGCTCGAGACGGGGCTTCGATCGGTCTTGGAGCGCATCAGACGCGGGGAGATCCGATTTAGGGAAGAGTTGGAGGATGTTCATGTCAACATCGAGGAAGCCCTGAGGCAAGAAATAGGGGAAGTAGCCGGGAAACTCCACACCGCGAGGAGCAGAAACGATCAGATCGCGCTCGACCTCAGGATGTATCTCCTTGACGAAGTTGAGCGGCTCCAGCAGTATCTGAGGGAGCTAATGGCGGCTCTGGTGGATACCGCGGAACAGAACATGGAGCTGGTGATGCCGGGCTACACCCATCTCCAGCGAGGCCAGCCGGTGCGTTTGGCTCACCACCTCATGGCCTATTTCGAGATGTTTCGTCGAGACTGGCAGCGCCTTTCCGATTCGGTGTCGCGAATTGATCGAATGCCGCTCGGTTCTGCCGCGCTGGCCGGCACGACCTTTCCGGTGGATCGAGAATGGGTGGCGCGAGAGTTGGGCTTCAGCTCCGTTGCGGCTAATTCAATGGACGCGGTCTCGGACAGGGACTTTGCTGTAGAGTTCGCATTCGACTGCGCCATGATGATGATGCACCTCTCGCGGCTTGCCGAAGAGCTCATCCTCTGGGCTTCCCAGGAATTCGGCTTCTGCTCCCTCCCGGACGACTTTTGCTCCGGGTCGAGTATCATGCCGCAGAAAAAGAATCCTGACGCGTGCGAGCTCATTCGCGCAAAGACAGGGCGGGTCTATGGCGACCTTATGGCGCTCCTGACCGTGCTCAAGGCTCTGCCGCTGACATATAACAAGGACTTGCAGGAAGACAAAGAACCGGTCTTTGATTGTCTGGACACGGTCTCTATGTCCATTCGCATTATGGCAGGGCTGATCTCGGGCGCGCGGTTTCATGGGGAGAAAATGCTTGAAGCCGCGTCCGATCCCACGCTTGCCGCCACGGATCTCGCGGACTCGTATGTCCGGCAAGGAAAGCCGTTCCGAGAGGCTCATGCGGCCGTCGGCGCGATTATGCGCGGGCGGAGTGAGCGCTCCGGTTACGGTCGGATGAAAGGCGTAAGCCTTTCCGCGCCGGAAGAAATGGTGGAGGCAAGGAAGCATATAGGAGGAACGGCCAGGGCGCGAGTGAAGGAACAGATTCGTGACGCCCGAGGATTTCTCAAGAAGTCAGGGGAGAAGTCAGCCAGGTCCCGATCCGGGCGTTAACGCGGGAGAGCAGGTCGTGAGGAGAGCAAGCGCGGGTATGGTCATTCTTGCTGCCTCTTGCCTTCTCGCGGGGTGTGGGTACAAAACTCATCCCAGGCCCGCAACCGCTGCCGTGCCGGGAGGGGTGGGACTGGCGCAGGCCCAGGCGTATCCGGATCAAGTGATCTTGAAATGGGATATCCCGCGGTCCAATGCAGACGGCTCTTTGCTGAAAGACCTGGCAGGGTTCAAGGTCTTTCGCAGCAGCCACAGAGTCGGGGAAGCGTGTCCCGATTGCGACAAGCCGGAGAACCTGCACGCGAGCGTGGACTATCAAACGCCTACAAACGCGGAAATTGTCGGTAGCGAGGTGATCTATACAGATGACAGGACCAGCCCGGGCAATGTGTACTACTACGCGGTTTCCGCATACAACAACCGGCGCAAAGAAGGGGCAAAGAGCGCCACGGTGACCGTGGCCGTGGTGGAGGCGCCGCCGGTCCCGAGAGGAGTCAGATCGGAATTTGATAAAACAGGCATCATTCTGAACTGGGACCCTCCTGACGCTCCTGCGGGCATACGCGCATACAGGATCTATCGGGGCGACTCGCCCGACTTGAAAAGCATGAGGTCCGTGGGCCGCACCCGTTGGGCGGAGAACTCGTTTGTGGACAAACAGGTTGAAAAAGACAGGACCTATTATTATGTTGTTCGGTCGCTGAAGATGAGCGGCGGGGTGTCTCTTGAATCAGCCCCTTCCCAGGTGGCGCGCGCGGTCTTTCCGAAGGTGCAGTGGGATTCCCCGGAGAACGTGAACGTCGAGTCCCGCCGGGATGGCGTCCGGGTTTGGTGGGAGCCGGTGCGTATCCCAAGGGCGGAGACCCGATACAATGTCTATCGGTCCGAAGCGGGCAAGACCTTTGACCGAATCAATCCTAGACCTCTATCACAGCTCTCATTCACGGATGGGAATGTGAAAAAAGGTCGCGAGTATCGATACGCGGTGAGCGCGTTTCCGGAAGGTCGTCCGGACGAGGAAACGAGGCGATCGGCGTCAGAAGCGGTGAAGCACTCTCCCTGATCGGGAACGACATGCATCATTTCCACTATGTCGATGAAGAGCTCTATTGCGAGAACGTGCCCGTGGGCAGGATATGCGAGGACGTGGGCACACCGGTCTATGTGTACAGCCGAGAGACCCTGGTGAGGCACTTCAGGAAGTTCGAGGAGCCCTTTGCCGATCTGAATCATTTGATCTGCTACTCAATGAAGGCATGTTCCAACCTGGCGATCTTGCATGTGTTCTGCGGCTTGGGCGGAGGTGTGGATATCGTGTCCGGGGGCGAACTCTACAGGGCCCTCAAGGCCGGCGTGCCCCCCTCGAGAATCGTTTATTCGGGAGTGGGCAAGAAAGCCGCCGAGATGGACGAGGCCCTTGAGGCCGACATCCTCTTGTTCAATGTCGAGTCGGAAGAAGAGGTTGAACTCCTGGCACAGCGCGCCGGAACCCTTGGTAAGAAGGCCAGAATAGCAGTGCGAGTCAATCCCGACGTGGACCCTCGGACCCATCCGTACATCTCAACCGGTTTGAAAAGGAACAAGTTCGGGATTGAAGTGGAGCGGTCGTTGGATCTATACCGCCGAGCAGGCTCGATGGAGAGCCTGGAACCCGTCGGTGTAGACTGCCACATCGGGAGCCAACTGACGGACCTCTCGCCATTTATGGAAGCTGTGGACCGTCTGGGGGAACTCATCGGCGCGCTTCGATCTGAAGGGATCAACATCCGGTATCTGGACATCGGCGGCGGACTCGGCATCCCCTATGACCAGGAAGAACCTCCATCTCCGGCTGATTACGGGCAGGCGGTTATCGAGCGGGTGCGGGACATGGGCGTGACCCTCATCCTGGAGCCCGGGCGGGTGTTGGTGGGGAACGCGGGCATCCTGGTTACAAGAGTCTTGTACCAAAAACGGGGCACTCTAAAGCACTTTGTCATCGTTGACGCGGCGATGAATGACTTGATGCGTCCCGTCTTATACAAGGCTTATCACGGTATCTGGAGAGTGCTTCAAGACGGCCGCGGAGGCGAGCCGCGCAAAGTAATTGCCGACGTGGTCGGCCCTATATGCGAATCGGGTGACTTCCTGGCCCAAGACAGAGAGTTGGACGAAATGCGATCGGGTGACCTGCTCGCATTGATGAGCGCCGGCGCGTACGGTTTTTCCATGTCTTCCAATTACAATTCACGGCCGCGGGCCGCTGAAGTGTTGGTGGTCGGTGACGAGTACTTCGTGGTTCGGGAGAGGGAGACGTATGAGGATTTGATTCGCGGAGAGCGGATCCCGGATAAGACGCCGTAATCCGGCCAAAGGAGGAAGGAATGTTTCAAGGAGCGTTCACTGCAATTGTGACCCCGTTCAAAGACGGTGAAGTGGATCAAGCGGCGCTGCGTTCGCTCATCCGCTTCGGCGTCGACGGCGGGCTGAGCGGACTCGTTCCGTGCGGAACAACCGGAGAATCGCCTACCCTGAGTCACGAGGAACACAAATTGGTGGTGGAGATAACCGCCAAAGAAGTGGCCGGACAGGTGAAAGTGCTGGCGGGAACCGGCTCCAACAGCACTCAGGAGGCGCTTGCGCTCACGAAGCACGCGAAGGCGGTAGGCGCGGACGGCGCGCTCATGGTTTCCCCGTATTACAACAAGCCCACCCAGGAAGGGCTGTACCAGCACTTCAAGACAATCGCGGAAGCGGTGGCTATCCCGATCGTGGTTTACAACATCCAAAGCCGCACCGCGATCAATGTGGAAAACCAGACCATGCTCCGTCTTTCCAAGATTCCCAACATAGTTGGAGTGAAAGAGGCCTCCGGATCCATTCTCCAGATGAGCGAAGTGATCCGGCTCTGCGGTCCGGATTTCGACGTGCTCTCCGGAGATGACCAGATGACATTTCCGCTGATGGCCTTGGGAGGCAAAGGGGTTATATCGGTCGTCACGAACATTGTTCCCGACAAGATGTCTCAACTAGCCGGACACATGCTGAAGGGAGAGATCGAGCAGGCCCGAGCGCTGCACTTCCAGCTTTACGAGTTGTGCCAGGCGATGTTCGTCGAGACCAACCCGATACCTGTGAAGGCCGCTCTCGGCCTCATGGGGAAGATACGACCCGAAATTCGGCTGCCTCTGTGCGCGCCGTCCGAGGCAAACCTGAAGAAGCTCCGGACGGTGCTGGAACAGTACGGACTCATCTAGGATTGGAGCCTGATATGAAGGTCGCAGTCAGTGGCGCTGCAGGTCGTATGGGAAGGAGGGTCGTCGCCCTGGCCGGCGAACATCCATCCTTGAATATCGTGGGCGCTTTGGAGGCGCCGGGTTTCCAGGGAATCGGCAAGGACGCGGGTGAAGTGGCAGGGATAGGGAAACTGGGCGTCCTGATAACCGACAAGCTGAAGCCTGTTCTGGCCGGATGCGATGTCTTGATAGAGTTCTCCGCCCCGGAGCCATCCCTGGAACACATCAAAGCCGCGGCTGACGCGGGGAAGGCTATTGTTGTGGGAACAACGGGCTTCACCGAAAAGCAACGAGAAGAGATAGCCCAAGCGGGCCCGAGGACCAGATGCCTCGTTGCCCCCAATATGAGCCTGGGGGTGAACCTCTTGTTCAATGTCGCCCAGCGCGTGGCGGCCGCGCTCGGTTCCGGGTACGACGTGGAAATCATCGAGGCGCATCATAGAATGAAGAAAGATGCGCCCAGCGGCACCGCGGTGAAACTCGCGGAATTGATAAGTGAATCGCTCGGACGTGACTACGCATCCGTCGGAGTGCATGGGAGGAAGGGACTGGTCGGCGAACGGACGCCAAAGGAGATTGGTGTTATGGCGGTGCGAGGGGGCGATATCGTAGGCGAGCACACGGTCATGTTCGTTACAACGGGCGAACGACTGGAGCTCATCCACCGGGCCCACAGCAGAGACGCATTTGCCAGGGGCGCGGTTCAAGCCGCGCTGTGGCTGGTTTCCCAGCCGAATGGGTTGTACGACATGCAGGATGTATTGGGTTTGAAGGGGTAGTTATGAAAGCCGTCAGATTTCAAGTGAACGGGAGTGTGGTGCAGGGTAAGCTGGACGGGAACTTGGTGATTCCCCTGGCTGAGTCTTCCGGCGCTCAAGAGTATGCTCTCGAAGCAGGCCGGCTCCTGGCCCCCGTGCAGCCCACCAAAGTGGTGGCCATCGGTCTGAACTATCGCGATCACGCTGAAGAGGTTGGCCTCCCGCTACCTGAAGAGCCGATTCTCTTCATCAAACCGTCCACCAGCGTAATCGGTCCCCTCGATCCAATCCTCCTCCCGCGCATGAGCGCCCGGGTTGATTACGAGGCCGAACTTGCGGTGGTCATCGGACGGACGGCCAGGAATGTGCCCAAAGATCGAGCGGCCGAATACATATCCGGGTACACGTGCCTCAACGACGTGACGGCTCGAGACTTGCAACAGAAGGACGGGCAGTGGACGCGCGCCAAGAGCTTCGATACTTTCTGCCCCATCGGGCCTTGGATTGAGACGGAAGTTGATCCTTCGGATCTGGCCATAGAGCTTCTCCTCAACGGAGAGCCGAAGCAGAGGTCACGCACGTCGAACCTTATCTTTAATCCCTTTCAATTGGTTGCGTTTGTCTCGGATGTGATGACTTTGTTTCCGGGAGACGTGATCGCCACAGGCACTCCTTCGGGTATTGGGAGGCTCGCCCCCGGGGATCAGGTCGAAGTTCGTATCGAGGGAATCGGGTCTCTGATAAACGTGGTGAGAAATTCCGACGAATGAGCCCCGCCGCATACATAGGTTTCGGTTCCAACCTGGGAAATCGGGAGCTTCAGTTCAAGGAAGCGGTCCGCGCGCTCGGCAGAATCCCGGGCACGGTTGTGACAGCGCATTCCAGGCTGTTTGAGACGGAGCCCGTGGACTTGTCGGACGCAGGTCCTATGTTCCTCAACGCAGCCATCGCGGTGGAAACCGAGCTCTCAGCGGTGGATCTATTGGCTCGTATGAGACGGATCGAACTTGCGCTGGGGAAGTCGCCGCGGCATCGAAGCGACATGTCTCGGACCATAGACCTTGATCTCCTGTTATATGATTCGGAGATCATCAGAGACGGAGAGATGGAAATACCGCATCCCAGGATGCGTTTCCGCGCGTTCGTATTGGCCCCGTTGGCGGACATCGCAGCCTCGGTGACGCATCCTGCTCTTAACCGGACGATAGAAGACCTACTTCGAGAGCTCCCGTGCGAAGACCTGGGGAAGGTGCGGCCGGCGCAAGATCCGGTCGAGTTCGGCGCCCGCCAAGAAGCCGACTCCGATCTTGGCTCAGGTAAAATGGCCCCTCAGCAGGCATCCTGGAATGATTGACGTAATGCCCAAGATATGAAAATCGACGCACGCGACGCGGGCAGAGCCCGATGTCGCGCCGATTGAGAACGAGATAATGAGCGTGGATCCGCCAAGCGACAGAATATTGATCGTAGACGATTCCCCCATATTGAACGATATGTTGAGGGATATTTTCGAGGGAAGCGGTTTCGAGGCGTACCAAGCCCTCAGTGGCGTCGAGGGGAAGGCTCTTGCGCTCAAAGAGAAACCGGACATTGCGCTCATTGACGTCAACATCCCTGATTTGAATGGCGTCGAGGTGCTCAGGTTTATCAAGGAGAAGTTGCCCGATACGATTGTGGTGATGATGACGGCCTCGGGAAGCGAAGAGACTGCTGTGAAAGTGCTCAAGCTGGGAGCGGATGAGTATCTGGCCAAGCCCTTTGACACGGGCAAAGTGGTGGATCTGGCCTTGGGGCTCTTGAAACGCCGCGCCTCGGAACGGGAGAACGTTCGCCTGAGAAAAGAGGTCCGCCGCACCGAGCAATACCTTGCCCATCTCACCAGGATCATAAAGGAAGGATTGATCACCACGGATTCCCGAGGTCGGATAGAGTTGGTCAACCGCGCGGCGTCCGCCATGTGGGGCTATTCGGAAGAGGAACTGCGCGGCCAGGACGTGCATCTCCTCATACACGGCGAGGCGCGCACTCGTCAGCATCGGGATGTGGTGAAGGCCACACTTGAAGCGGGTAATATCGAGGGGGAATTCCATTTCCGGAAGAAAGATCGGACCGTATTTCCGGGATATCTGTCCGCGTCGGTGATACAGGACAGGGAGCGGCCCCGGGGCATTGTGTTGGTCGTGGCTGACCTTACGCGCCTGAACCAAGTGGAAGACAAACTAAGGCAATCCGAGAAGCTTGCTTCGCTTGGCAAGGTGGTCGAAGGGGTCGCGCACGAGGTGCGGAACTGCCTAACGTCCCTGGGCGGCTTTGCCTCCAGACTGAGGAAGATCACTGAGGGCGACTCCCGGGCTGAGAATTACACGCGTATTATCCTCGACGATGTGGCCCGCCTGGAATCCATGGTGCGCCAGATAGAAGACTACGTCCGCTTTTCCAAGTTCTATTCGTTCCAGTTCCGCAAGATCGCCGTGGCGCCGCTTATCACGAGGGCCCACGAACGGGTGCTCCAACTGATAAGGGCGGACGCAGGTCGGAAGGTTTCGTTCCGACTCGAAGCCGACAAAGAGCTTCCCGCCATCAGTGGTGATTCCCAGGCTCTGGAAGAAGTCTTCTTCAATCTCCTTTTGAACGCGTACGAGGCCATGCCCAACGGCGGGAAACTCAACGTCAGAGTGAAAGATCGCAACTCTACGGTCTCAGTATCGGTTACCGATACCGGCGTAGGCATCCCCGAGGATGCCATGTCCGATATCTTTACGCCTTTTTATACCAGCAAGACCTCAGGAGCGGGCATGGGCTTGAGCAAGGTTTACTTGCTTGTGGAAGAGCATCGAGGGAGCATTTCAGTGACCTCGGAACCCCGGAAAGGGTCCACCTTTGAAGTCCTGCTGCCCCAGGAGCGACTTCTCGGGAGTGTTCCCGGAGTTGAGCGAGCATCGAGGGGAGGATCGGTTCGGTGAATCGTCTCGGCGCAGCGTCGTGAAGGGCGAAAGCTCTCACTGCCCGATGATTCGGGTTTGTCGCAAATCTGAAGACGCGAGCGGAGACCGAAATGAAATCTCGTTTGGCGATTGCGGCCCTGTGCGCGGCCGTTTGGATTGCAGGGCTATTGGGAGAAGCGTGCGCAGACATCTACGTTAGGACTGATAAGGCTGGGCATAAGGAGTTTACCAATCGACCCTCGGGTCCGGGATGGATCTTCTACGCCCGAGAAGACGGCTTCATGCCGGTAATCAAGTTTGCTGAGAGAGGCAAAGCAAAGCCGATAGATCAGATCATCGGGGAGATTGCACGGGAGTTTGACATAGATCCGGCCTTGGTAAAGGCGATTATCGCGGTTGAATCGAATCATAAGCCGGACGCGGTCTCTCGCAAGGGGGCGAAAGGGCTCATGCAACTTATGCCCGCCACCGCGAAAAAGCTCAAGGTAGAATCACCGCTCGATCCCCGGGAAAACATCATTGGCGGTGTGAAATATATCAAGGGGCTGATGGCCGCGTACGGAGACCTCAGCCTCGCTCTCGCCGCGTACAACGCGGGACCGGGAGCGGTGAAGAAATACGCCGGGATCCCGCCGTACCGGGAGACCATCAACTATGTTAAGAGAGTTCTCCACCACTACCACGAGTACAAGAAGGGCGGTAAAGTGTTGGTGGCGGATGGGTAGGATAATCGCGAGAACCTCATGAAAAGACATCTTCCGAATTTTCTCACACTGGGGAGGATGATGCTCGTCCCCCCCATTGTCATTTTGTTGTTTTTCCCGGGTCGTTACACCTCCGCGATCGCGGCGTGCATCTTTCTCGTGGCATCGCTCACCGATTTCTTTGACGGGCTGCTGGCGAGACGGTTTCGGTACGAAAGCTCTTTCGGGCGGTTTTTGGATCCCATAGCGGACAAGGTGCTCGTTACGTCGGCCCTGATCATGCTGATTTCCCTTGGCCGCGTACCGGCCTGGATCGTGATGCTGATCATTACGAGAGAAGTGGCGGTGAGTGCGCTCCGGGCAATAACCAGGGGATGGGAGACAACCCTGAAACCGAGCCCATTGGGCAAGCTCAAGACGGTCTTTCAGTTTGCCGCTATTGTGCCGCTGATCGCTCACTACCAATACAAGATCGGTATGGTCAGTATCGATTTCCACCTGATCGGCATGGTGCTGATCTACGTGGCTCTGGCGCTCACCCTGTGGTCAGGACTCGACTACTTCATACGCTTCTACAGGGAATATCAAATCACGGAAGGCATTGAGTAAGGTTGGAGTTGAGGGTTGGGAGTCTCCTTCACTGCCGACGACGCAGAGCCGTCGGACGTTCGTTCACGAGAGCCCCAACCCGAACCGCGCCGCACCCTTTTCCACTTTTTATTGTAGGTTCATGACCTTGAAATAAGCTGTCAGCGTCTGAGAACTCGACGGCCGTGCAAGCGCCGGAAGCGCTTGCAAGTGCCTAGGAATTCTTGGGGAGGGGTCCGGGGTGAAACCCCCTGTATCCCCTTTTACTAAAGGGGGCTGGGGGGATTTGAAGGGCCTCCCCGGCCACTCTTCAAGAAGCTCGTAGGGTTTGAAAGCGTCTTAGGACGCCGATGGCGGAGGGAGAGGGATTCGAACCCCCGGACCTTTCGGTCAACGGTTTTCAAGACCGCCGCCTTAAACCGCTCGGCCATCCCTCCACCTGGGAATGCTATCCCAGCGCCGGAGACAGTGTCAAGGATCGCCGATTGACCCGCCGGCGCCTCGACGGCCTCGGAACGGAGTTTCCACTGCTGGTGATCCGGTCGTTCTCGGAGATTAGGTCGTTATCGTGAGCCTCAGCGGTTCTGTCTCAATATGGCAGGGCATTCCATGTGGGATGGTGAGGTTGGGCAGCGCGTGCCCGTGGGGAAAGCCTGAAATTATGGGGAACTGAGCGTCTTTCGCGAGTTCCATTGCTCGCTTCTCGACCTCTCTTCGTAGGTCGGACCGCCGGGGGCCAAGGAAGTAGCCCAGAATGAGACCGCTGATTCTCTCCAGAATCCCGGCCAGCTTCAATTGGGTAAGCATTCGATCGACACGGTAGAGCGGCTCGTTCACATCTTCCAAGAAGAGGATGCAGTTGTGAAAAGAAGGGCAATGAGGCGTTCCCATGAGCGCGCAGATGATGGAGAGGCATCCGCCTACGAGATAACCCGCTCCCTGGCCGTGTCTCAGCACGGTCACCCTGTCATGGACCTGGGAAAGCAGATCTCGGCCGGGTAGGGGCCTCATGAGCGCCTCCGCGAAGGACTGCCGAGTCAGTTCATCCGGGCCGCTTCCGATCTGCCCGGCCGGCATGGGCGCAGAAAGCGTGACGAATCGCCGGCGAGTGAAGAGGCTTAGCTGAAGCGCGGTCACGTCGCTCATGCCCGCGACGAGCTTCGGATCTTTGCAAAGGCTGTCGGAATCAACCGAATCCAAGAGCCGCATGGCGCCGTATCCTCCGCGTGCGAAAAAGAGAGCGCGGATCCCAGGGTCTCGAATCATGCCGTTCAGGTCGGACACTCGCTGTTCATCGCTCCCCGCAAGGTAACCCATGCGTTCATGAATGCAGGGACCGGTTATCACCTTGAATCCCAGGCTGGACAGGAATTCTGTTCCCTTGCGAAGCAGCTTGGGGTCCACAGGGCCGGACGCAGCGATAACGCCCACCCTTTCCCCGGGCTCAAGAGGGGGAGGGGCGATCAGCCTGGTAGTCTTTCGAGTAGATCCTGACATGGCGCGAAGAGGGTTCGGCTCGTCGTTCTCTGATGCGTTTAGCAACTGATTTCTTTGCTCTTCGGGGAAATTGCGCACAATGACAAACGGGTCACCCACAATCAGCGCTCGGCCTATATCAGCTCTTCCCGTGAAAATCAATTCCCACAAACGCCGGTCTGTGTCGATTGGCCACACGAAACGAGACCTCGCCGCAAGTGGTCGTCACGATTCCCGCTGGAGGCGAAACGAAGTAATGTCTTATCGCGGCGATTGCTTCGTCAGCCTCGAGCATGTGAGGAATCCTCGCAATGACAGTCCTTCCCCGCGGTAGGGAATGCTTCCTTCGCCTTGACAAATCGGGTTGCGTCGGGAATAGGTAGGTTCAAGGCTCTCGCGTTCGGAAGGAAAACGAATTGGCTGCGCCCCGTTGCTTAGCGCTTTTGATTATGGCCGTTCTTGTCGCGTTCGTAAGCGGAGCGTCGGCTCAGAAACAGGTCGTTGGGTGGGTCGAAAAGGCCCTCGTGCGACCGGGAGATTTCACGCTGGACGCAAAGCTCGACACGGGCGCGGGAAACACCTCTCTTGACGCCCGTGTTGTCGGTGAGACCAACCGAAATGGAAGAAAGACGCTGAAGTTTGTCGTGGATGACGGTAGTGGCAACACGGTCACATTGGAGCGGGAACAAGTCGGCATAGAGACGGTTACGAGCCAGGGCAGGGAGGACGAAGAACGCCCACTGGTGCTCTTGGAGATCTGCCTTGGGCGGGAATGCAGAGAGACAATCGTGAATCTCGCCGCTCGAACCGGGTTGAAGTATCCGCTTCTCATAGGACGCAGCTTTATGCTGGATTTCGTCATCGTGGACCCGGATAACCGCCATAAGGTTCAGCCTCATCGGAAGGGCGTCCAAGACCGATAATTCGGACATTGGTCCGTTTGTTGCGGTCCTCGGCGCCTGACATAAGGAATAGGAACGCATGAAGATCACCCGGTCCGTGGTGTTCGGGTTGGCTCTCTTGGCCGTCGGAGCCGCTTCAGCCACAGCGGACAACCGGATTGTCGTTGGATTAGTCGAGGAGGTCAAGATCACTCCGGGTGGCATGTCGCTCGAAGCCAAGCTCGACACCGGCGCTGACCACTCCTCGCTGCACGCGGAGAACATATCTCGGTTCAAGCGCGGCGGTGAGCGCTGGGTGCGGTTCGATGTGGTGAACGCTGAGGGCGATCGAATCACGCTGGAACGGGAACTTGCCAGGGTGGCCAGAATTAAGAGGCCCGATGATCGGCCCCAGAAAAGGCCGGCGGTTATGCTGGGAGTATGCCTCGGAAATGTGTACAAAGAAATTGAAGTCAACCTGGTCGACCGTAGTCGCTTCCGGACCAAGATGCTGATCGGTCGCAGCTTCATGAAGGACAAACTGCTGGTGGATCCCTCCAAGAAGAACACGGTCAAGCCCGAATGTGAGGAAACAAGGAAGGCGAAATGAACGCCCCCCTTTTCGAACCGAACCGGCCGGTCGCGGTTTCGCCAAGGAGGGCCAAGCTTCCCGGGGACTCTGAGCCGACCCCTTGTCAGCGAAGTCATCCGAACTCTTCTTCGTCATGCCGAATATACTTCTTGCGTCACGTCGTCTCAGGATCTAGACTAGCTCCGGGAGGAGAGTATGCCTCTGATCCTTCATGTGGAGGATGAGAACGTTGTTCGTATCCTGTACAAGGAGGTCTTTGAGGATTACGGGTACGAGATAGTTCAGGCCTCCAGCGGAGAAGAGGCTCTCAGGCTATTGCGGCATGTAGCCCCCGATCTCATCATTCTCGACCTCAAGATGCCGGGGATGGGGGGGCGCGGATTCCTCCAGGAATTCCGGTTGCTTAATCTAAGAATCCCCGTGGTTATCAGTTCCGCCTACCCCTATCCGGAAAACGCGCCCCAAAACAGCTCAATCGACGCGTATGTCGTGAAATCCGGAGATCTGAAAGAGTTGGTGCGCACGGTGCGTGGAATTCTCAGCGGCGATAGCCGCAATCCAAAGGGTCGCGGGCCCCGCTGACCTGGGCGCCGGTCCGACGACATTCTCACCGTTTGAAAGCGAGCCGGTATTAAGAATGCGCTTTCATGCGCCGAATGTTTTCCCCCCTCTTTCGGGACGCGGAGAGTCTGAAGAGGAATTGGCTTTCTAAGTCCGGGCGGAGCGAGGCGCGCCTTGCTCGCGAGGGAAAAGGCGGGCCTGCCTCAGCGCTTCGAAGACTACGATACCGGCGGAAGTTGAGAGATTGAGACTGCGCACCTTGCTGTGATCGATTGGGATACGGGCCACGCGCCGGGGAAAACGAACGAAGAGATCGGGCGGGAGCCCGGAAGTCTCAGGGCCGAAAAGCAAGTGATCTCCGTCCGAGTATCGCACGCGACAGTAAAGTCGCCCTTGCCTACTGCTGGTAAGGACAAGCCTTTGCTCTTCGACCTGCCTCAGATAGGTTTCCAGATCATCCCACACCACTAAGTCCAATTTGTCCCAATAGTCCAGGCCGGCCCTTTTCAAGGCCCTGTCGGATAAGCTGAAACCCAGGGGCTTGATCAGGTGCAGGGTCGCGCCCACCGCGCAGCAGAGCCTGCCGATATTGCCCGTATTGGGGGGTATTTCCGGATTGACGAGCACAACGTTAAGCATCGGTGCCTTTTCTGCGGGTCCTCCTACGAAGGCTATTCCTTCAGCCGAGGATCTTACATCAAGTTCCGCTCGATGACCTCAGCAACGTCACGAATGCTCGGACGAGGCAATCGCTCGGGCAAAGAGAGATCGTCTGAAATGAGGAACGCGTCGTCATGGGTGTGTGTTCCGGTGAAAATGTCCTTCCCGCTGGGCGTATCCGCGTCCAGGGCGGCTTTCAGATCATACCCTCTTCTCGGAACCAAGACCAGATCGGGCGCGAAGCGCACGCTCTCACCGTGATAGACTTCTTCTGTTGCGAAGACTCTGTCGAAGAGCCGATCTTCAGGTGAGTCTTCTAGGTCGGACGATGTCAGCCCGATGTCCTTGAGCCGTACTTGCGCAAACTCCTCCTTGAGCTTGGCGCGAAGCGATTTCCTTTCATTGGGGAGGATCACCCCCGCTTTGAACCGGTCTCGGCTGTTGATGTAGATTCGGCCCGGATCAAGAGCGAATGCCTTCGTTCGAGGATGCAAATCACGGGGCTCTTTTGCGGCCCTGGGTCCCGACGTCAGATAACCCATTGAATGGAGGAGATAATTGACATAGACTTGAGTCTTGAGCCTCGTAAATCCATGGTCGGAGAGCGCGATCAGTCGCGCGGTCGCGGACACCGATTCCCGAAACCGACCGAAAAAACCGTCCACCCTTCGATAGTAATCCGCGAAGTCCCCGTGAAACGGGTGTTCCAGGTCGTTCGCCGCATCGAAGAAGAAGTGATGCAGCCGATCCGTTCCCGTGATGACCACGATGCAGAGGTCCCAGGGCTGAGACTTAACGAGAGAGAGGGTCACCTTCTCGAGGGTGTTCATATGCTCGAAGAGTTCCACGATTAGCCCACGTCTGTCGGCGCGCCCGCGGACGCAGTCCACGTCGGTGCGATAGTCCAAGGACTTCAACCACGGGATGAGCGATTCCGGGTATACTGCCCGCTCGAACAGCGGAGCCACAAAACCCGAAATCAACACACCATGAAGCGGCCGGGCGGGGTACGTGAAAGGCAGGTTGATTATGAGGGATTTGATGTGCGGCGCCTTGCGCCACACCGCGGGACGGCGGATATCGTCGAAAGACGGAAATCTAAGAGCCCCATTCTCGTCCACGTCGGTGAATCCGAAAATACCGTGCCGCCCGGGATTCTCACCGGTCATGAACGAGGTCCAGGCTACTGAAGAGACCGGCGGAAGGTCCGTCTCCATGCGCTGAAAAGATCCTGTGCGAGCCATCTCTCCCAATTGCGGCATGACGCCGGCCGCGAAGTATTCCGCCAAGAGGCCGTGCGGCGCCCCGTCCAAGCCGAACACAGCCACCTTTCCCTTGAAAGTCATGAGCAAAGTCGTCCTGTGAAGAGAGCCGGAAGCTGCGTCGAGCATTCGTAGGGGAGCGCGGATTAGTTCAGCGGCCGTAACCCAAGAAATCAATGGCGCCCCGCGTCACCGCGGGCTCCCTTTTGCCGATTAGTTAGCGAATAGCTCGAGGATTTCTTTCTCTTGCTCCCGAGCCTCCTTGAGCCTTTCCAGCAATGAATAGGGCAAAGGAGAATGCCCCGGGATTACTCCCAACTCGATGTCCGGCTTGTTGGCGCCGTGGAAGTCGGTCCCTCCGCTGATCAGCAGACCGTGTTTTCGAGCGAGTTCCAGAAAAAGCTCAGTCTGCTCGGGCGTGTGCTTTGGGTAATACGCCTCGATACCAAGCAAACCCAAGGGAATGAGCCGCTTTATCAACGCTTCCAAGGCGCTCGCTCCCCTGCCCAGCAGAGAGTACGGGTGAGCCATCACCGGGATTCCTCCAGCCGCTCTGATGATTCGCAGAGCCTCATCAGGCTGGAGCTTTCTCTTTTGCACATACGCCGCGGCCCCTCTCTTGAGGTACCGGTCAAAGGCTTCTTGGAGAGTTCCCACGTAGTTCTTGCGTTTAAGCACGCGGGCGATGTGAGGTCGCCCCGGCACACCGCCTGCCGCTTCCTCGTTCACCTCTTCCAAGGATACGGCGACCCTGAGCCCACGAAGCTTTGTGAGGATCTTTGGGGTCCGTTCCTCACGCCCCTGTCGAAGGGAGTCCAGCGTTTCGATCAGTTCAGGGTGATCCGGTTGCACGAAATAGCCGAGAACGTGCAGTATGCCTCGGTCGGATTGGGCGCTGATCTCCACTCCGGAGACCACCTCCAAACCGATCCGCTCACCCGCTTGCTTTGCTTCACATACGCCGGCCACTGTGTCGTGGTCAGTCACCGCGATTGCCCGCAATCCAATGGCCCCGGCCAAAGCCACAACCTCATCCGCGGTGAGGGTTCCATCGGAGCTTGTGGTATGAACGTGCAGGTCAATCATGATCAGCGGCCTCACAAGGGCAGGTAGAAAATACGATCCGACGGAAACCGCGTCAACTCCAATTGTGCGGCGCGGAATCTCCGTGGAGGGCAGATCCCTTTGACACGCGCTGGTAAAAGTTGTGACCGGCTAAGCGATGTGCTAAACTAACAAATTTATTAAGTAGCCCGGAGCAAGGCTCATGTGCGGTATCGTTGGTTACGTCGGCGCTCTCCCGGCATGTTCGATCTTAATTGACGGCCTCAAGCGCCTCGAATACCGAGGGTACGATTCTGCGGGCATCGCGGTAAATGAGGACGGGCAATTCGAGATCGTCAGGGCCAAAGGTAAGATAGCCTCACTCGAAGCCCTGCTCGGAGCGTGCGCGCTATCCGGGACCGTTGGAATAGGCCACACGCGCTGGGCCACTCATGGCAGACCTTCCGAGACCAATGCCCACCCGCACCGCGCGGGGAGAGCTGTCGTAGTGCACAATGGTATCATCGAGAATTACCTGGAGATTAAGGGCGCCCTAACCGCCGCGGGAAAGGTTTTCGCATCCGAGACCGATACAGAGGTCATCGCGCAACTCGTGAATAAACTCCTCGAAGACGGGCTTGAGCCGCTGGAGGCTATCAGGAGAACGTGCAACGAGCTTAAGGGTTCTTTTGCGGTCGGAGTGCTCATCGAGGACCGGCCCGGGATTCTTTACGGCATGCGAAACGAGTGTCCCCTCATCGTCGGATTCGGTGAGAACGGAACGTTCCTGGCTTCTGATGCGCCCGCGATACTCAACCATACTCAGCGCATGGTATTCATGGACGATCGCGAGATTGTGGCGATTAGGTCAACCGGCGCGGATTTCTACAATTTCGATGGTATGGCGGTAACCAAGGAAGTCCACACGGTGGACATGAATCCGGTGATGGCTGAGAAGGGCGGGTACAAGCATTTCATGCTCAAAGAGATCTTCGAGCAACCCCGGGCCGTTACGGATACGTTCCGCGGGAGGATATCCGAAGAGAAAGGCGAAGTGTACCTGGACGGACTGACCATCTCCGATGAAGAAGTCATGAAACTCAGGCGCATTGTGATCATCGCCTGTGGGACGAGCTTTCACGCGGGCCTGGTGGGCCGCCGCATCATCGAGTCCTTGACCCGCATACCCGTGGAAGTTGATCTGGCCAGCGAATTCCGCTATCGAGACCCCATTGTTGAGGAAGGAACTCTCATCGTGAGCATCAGCCAGTCCGGTGAGACAGCGGACACCATAGCCGCGACCAAGGAGGGAGCTGTTCGAGGCGGAAAGGTTGTCGCGATTTGCAATGTAATCGGCTCGAGCCTTTCCCGGCTGGCGAGTCACGGGGTCATATACACCCACGCGGGCCCGGAAATTGGTGTCGCGTCCACCAAGGCTTTTACGACTCAGATCGCGGTTCTTTACCTTCTCGCGCTCTACCTGGGGAAGCGCAGGGGGCTTCTGGATGAGCAGCGGATGCGAGATCTGCTGGCAGACCTGGTGAGGCTACCCGGAATGATGGAGCAGGCATTAGAGACCTCGACGCAACTGGCGAAGATGGCGCGGCGTTACGAGGCGCACACCAGCTTTCTATACCTGGGACGAGGGATCAATACCGCGATCGCATACGAAGGGGCGCTCAAGCTGAAGGAGATCTCGTACATCCATGCGGAGGCCTACGCGGGGGGAGAGATGAAGCACGGCCCCATCGCCCTGATTAGCGAGGAGATGCCTGTGGTCGCGATCCTCAGTAGAGATCGAGTGTACGAAAAGATGCTCGGTAATATGGAAGAGGTGCGGAGCAGGGGAGGAATCCTGCTGGTATTTTCCGCGGGAGTGGGCGATCCGGTTGTGCAAACCATGACTCAAGACGTAGTGACTGTTCCGTCGAGCAACGAGTATCTGACAGCGATCGTCTTGACGCTTCCTTTGCAGCTCCTGGCCTATCACATAGCCGATTTCAAGGGAACGGACGTGGACCAGCCGCGCAACTTGGCCAAAAGTGTGACTGTGGAATGACCTGCCGCGGCTCGTGAGTTCTTGAGGATGTTCGTGGAGAATTATGGCAGATAGACTATTCGGCACTGACGGTGTCCGAGGAATCGCCAACCGAGAGCCGATGACCGCGGAAATGGCTCTAAAGCTGGGACGGGCGATAGCGCACGTTGCCGCGCCGCACGACGGGGGCTCGCAGAAGATACTGGTCGGTAAGGACACCCGACTCTCCTGCTACATGCTGGAGAACGCGCTTTCCGCGGGGATCTGCTCCATGGGCGGGAATGTGCTGCTGTTGGGACCTATGCCCACGCCCGGGATCGCTTTCCTTACGGTAAACATGCGGTGCGACGCGGGCGCGGTGATCTCTGCCTCTCACAATCCTTTTCAGGACAATGGGATCAAGTTTTTCGGACGAGACGGATTCAAGCTCTCGGATGCGCTCGAAGACGAGATCGAGCGCATGGTCTTCTCGGACAGCATCAACGAGATTCGTCCCACCGCGGACAGGCTGGGGAAGGCCTCCAGAATCGATGATGCGCTGGGGCGTTATGTGGTCTTTGTGAAAAACACTTTTCCCCGGCGCTTGAGCCTTGACGGTATCCACATGGCGCTCGATTGCGCGAACGGAGCCGCGTACAAAGCCGCGCCACTGGTTTTCGAGGAGTTGGGGGCTCGGGTAGACGCCATCGGGGTTCATCCCAACGGCCAGAATATCAACGCGGGCTGTGGTTCTCTATATCCGGAGGTTATTTCCAACCGTGTCAGGCAGACTGGGGCCGGGATCGGAGTAGCCTTGGACGGTGACGCGGATCGAGTGATCTTCACGGACGAGCACGGAAACGCGGTGGATGGAGACCAGATTATGGGCCTCATCGCGTGGGACATGATTGAGAAGGGGCAACTGCGGAAAAATACTCTTGTCGCCACCGTGATGAGCAATATCGGGCTTGACCTGGCCATGAAAGAGATGGGCGGCAAGCTCATACGAACGCCGGTGGGGGATCGGTATGTGGTCGAGCGCATGCGCTCCGAGGACCTCAATTTTGGGGGCGAACAGTCCGGGCACTTGATATTCCTCGATCACGTGACATCGGGCGATGGTATTCTCTCGGCGCTCCAGGTATTGAAGGTGATGATTGAGACGGGACGACCGCTTTCCGAGTTGGCCGCGCGCGTGACAAAATATCCGCAGATACTCAAGAATGTGGAGGTGAAGGAACGAAGGGATCTCGACCAGATTCCAGCGGTAGCCAAGGTCATACGAGAAGGCGAACGGCGACTGAAGGATAGTGGACGGCTCCTCGTTCGCTTTTCCGGGACGCAACTGCTCTGCCGTGTTATGGCCGAAGGCCGGGACGAAGAGGAAGTAAGAACAGTGGTTGAGATGGTGTCCGATGCAATTACCCGCAATTTATGACTCGTGCAAACGAGCGGTTGATATAGCCCGTAAAGTGCTCGAGATCGAGATCGACGGAATCCGGTCGCTGATGGACCGGCTTGACGAGAACCTGGATCAGTGTGTGGACCTCCTCTATAAGCTCCGGGGCCGCGTGATCATCACCGGCGTGGGGAAGTCCGGGATCATCGGGCGAAAGATCGCGGCCACTTTCACCAGCACAGGTTCTCCAGCCATATTTGTACACCCCGTCGAGGGGCTCCACGGAGATCTGGGGATAGTAGGACGGGACGATGCGCTCCTGGCAATATCCAACAGCGGTGAGACCATAGAGATCACGTCTCTCGCCGCGACGGTGAAGAAGCGAGGCGCCAGGATTATCGCGATGACCGGCGGTGTTTCATCGACGCTTGCCAGGATGGCCGACTTGGTGTTGGACGTGAGGGTGCCCCGGGAAGCTTGCCCGTTCAACCTGGCGCCCACCGCGAGCACGACTGCGGCCCTCTCCCTGGGAGATGCTCTGGCAGTTGCTCTGATGTTGAGGAGAGGCTTCAAAAAGGAGGAATTCCTCGCCCATCACCCCGCGGGTAGCCTGGGAGATCGCCTCAGCCTTAAGGTAAGGGATATGATGCTCGATAGGGACGCGGTCCCCGAAGTGAGGGAAGAAGCGCGGCTCCGGGAGATCCTCTCCGCGATAGATGGGCCGAATCTGGGGTTTGCTCTGGTAACCGAGAACGACCGGGTGCTGGGAATCATTACTGACGGCGACCTAAGACGAGCGCTGCTCGACCGGGGGTCGATCTCGCAGGCGGCGGCCCGTGACCTCATGACGCGCGATCCGCTGGGTATAAGCCCAGATCGGACGGCAGCCGAAGCATTAGAAATCATGGAGAGAAAGCTGATCACGGCGCTGGTGGTCGTTGAGCAGAATGGGAAGCTGGCGGGCATCATTCATCTTCACGACCTGCTGGGGAAGGGTGAGATTCGCTTCAGCCCATGAAGGGTTTCAGCTCATGTGCCGGTCCGCGGCCTCCGGACCGCGCCCGGGACGAGATAGAGCGCTTCTAAAAATATGTGTTCCCGAGAGTGATCCTGACACTCGGGGTCCCGATCATGGGGACTCGTACGATACGGAGGCACGGTATGACTATCACGCGAGACGACCTGGATTATTTCCGGGGACTGCTTGAGAAACAGTTGGAAGACCTCTTGAAAGGCGCAGGCAGGACGGTGGATGAAATGACCGGCGCCGAAGGGAAAGCCGTCTTTCCGGACCCAACTGACCGGGCGTCGATGGAGTCGGACAGGAACTTCGAGCTAAGAATCCGGGACAGGGAGAGAAAGCTCATCAATAAGATTCGCAAGACGCTGGACAAAATGGATGAAGGCACGTTCGGGGTCTGCGAGGTCTGCGGAGAGCTTATTGACGTGAAGAGGCTTAAGGCGCGGCCTGTAACCTCGCACTGCATTGAATGCAAGACAAACGAAGAGAACGAGGAAAAGCAGCGCGGCATGTAACGGGGAGAGCTTCCCGCTGCGGGCAGCCGCCGCCCGTATCTGAAACCCATACCGAACAGATGCGTTGCAGTTCGCAATAAACCGGAGAGAGGCTCCAATCCATTCTTGCCCATGAAGCGATGTCATCGAACGGACGCGTGCCGGCTTATCGGCGCTCTCCTTGGCCTTACGGTGTCCGCGCGGCGCGCAGAGAAGTGTAGGCTGATAATGCGGGAAGAACGCTCGGAGACGAAGTCGCGGTGAGGAACTCTGACATGAACACTTTGAACGGTCTGATAACTGTCATGACGAGGCGCCAAATTCCCAGCCTCGGGCGCGTTGAACTCCAGTTCTCTACAGAGCTTCCGGCGCTCGGGATTTCGCCCGAAGAACCTCTCGCGCCTCCCGAGGCCCCACGAAAAGCGAGGCGTCCCGCGGGAAAGAAGGCGCCTGTCCCTGAGCTTCCGAAGGTGGAGCCCAAGGCGCCCGCGCCTGAGCCCCCGGCGCCCGCGACAATGCCTAAGCCCGTGCCTCCAATTGCGGCAAGAAAGCGCGAACCCGTGAAGAAAGTTGTGGCCGAAGAAGACGTGCCGGCCGTTCGCGAGGCGCCAAAGCCCCTGAAAGTAGTACGGAGACGCGGGGCAGAGCCACTCAAGGTCTTTCGAACCGAGCCGCGTCTCGTTCCCGAAGCTATGCTCGTGGGAGTCGCTCCGGCCCAAGAAGAATCTGAGTCCTAGGTGTGTTTGAAGGACGCCCCGGATTTCCCGGGCGGGTGTCGGAGAAGACATCTAGGCATCCTTTCTCGTGAAGAGCCGGAAGGATCTATTGGCCGGCAGGCCGCAGGTCCATGTATGAGCTGATCGAGCCCGAAACCGGGGCACGCAGGTAATGAGCATTCCTCAGGTCCCTGAACCGGCCCGACTTGTAATCAGTGTCCTGAGCGCTCGGAGAGAGGCGACGGGGCCTGCTCTGAGCCGACTCACCCGGGAGTTCGGCCCGCTGGAAGAAGAAGTGGGCCCTCTCGCGTTCACGTTTACCTCATATTACGATTCGGAAATGGGCCCCGGCATAGAGAGGTGGCTTTGGGTTTTTAGCGATCTTGTCGACAGAGGCCGAATCGCCGATATGAAGCGCTTGACGAATGAGATAGAACAGGCATATACCCAGGGCGGGAAGAGGGTCTTCAATCTGGACCCCGGCCTGTTGACCCTGGAAAATTTCGTTCTGGCCACTGGGAAGAATCGAGCGCATCGGATTTATGTAGGACAGGGGATCTTTGCGGATCTAACGCTGATTTATGAAAAGAAGACGTTCCGTCCGCTACCATGGACGTACCCGGACTACGCGGATGGTCGGATGATCGGCGTGCTCAACAGGCTGCGGGAGAGTTATAAATGCCTGCTGATGAAATTGTGCGGAAGAATCGAGTGATAAAGAGTATGACCGGCTTCGGCCGCGGGCGCGAGGGCAATTTCAACGTTGAGGTAATCTCTGAGGTCCGCGCGCTCAACCACCGCTTTCTGGACGTGAGCATCCGCTTGCCCAGGATTTATACCGGCTTCGAGCCCCACCTGCGCAAGATCGTTGCTGAATATATATCTCGTGGCAAGGTAGACGTGTCTGTGCAGCGATACGGAACGTCGGGCGCGGTCATGGATGTGACCGTCGATTATGACCTGGCCGAACGTTATCACCGCTGTTTGCAGGAACTCAAGAGCGCCCTTGGATTGGCCGGAGACTTGACCGTCGCGGAGATGCTCACCCTCAAAGAGATCGTCTCACCCCAGGAACGGGAGGATCAAATCGAGAAAGAACTGGAGTTGGCCGAGAGGAGCCTTCGGGAAGCGCTGGACGGCCTGAATGATATGAGGAAGACCGAAGGCGAGGCAATGTGGAACGATATCCGCTCAAGATTGTCCGCGATCAAAGAGCTTGCGGAACGAGTAGCGCCCTTGGTGGATCAAGTTCCCGCCCAAGCCCGCGCGCGACTTGAACGGCGGATTCAGGAGCTGACCGGAGGCATGGAACTCAACGAGGATCGCCTTATGCAAGAGGTGGCGCTCATCGCGGAACGCGCCGACGTGACTGAAGAGCTGACACGCCTCCAAAGTCATGTGGATCAGTTTCTCGCATTCGGCAGCGAGGGGTCTCCGCTGGGCCGGAAGCTGGAGTTCCTCCTTCAGGAACTCCACCGGGAGCTGAATACCTTGGGATCCAAATCCGCCTCCACTGATATTGCCTCTCATGTCGTGATTATGAAGGCAGAGGTGGAAAAGATTCGAGAGCAAACGCAGAATCTGGAGTAGAGAGTAGGACATGGCCCGTGTAACCGTCGAAGATTGTTTAGAGAGAGTTGAAAACCGCTTTGCCCTTGTCGTCCTCGCTTCCAAGAGGACCAAAGAGCTCAAACGAGGCGCTCCCCTGGCCATTTCTTTCCGGGATAACCGGGAGGTGGTTATGGCTCTCCGCGAGATAGCCGCGGGAAAGGTGGGGGCCCGAGAGCCTCGGGGGGACTTCGAAAGCTCACCGGATAAGGCCGCCGCGGACAAGTAGAGGGATTGAAGAGAAAAACAGGAACGGCTCCCGACAGACCGGCGCTGTATGGGGTCCATCCCGTAGTGGAAACCATCAAGGCCGGCAGACGGGCAATTGAGAAGATCTATCTCGCGAGAGAGATACGGGTCGGTTCTCACTTGGCCGATGAACTTGGGCGGATTGAAGCGCCTGTTGTCCGCGTGAACGCAGGGGCGTTGAGCGATCTGGTGGGCGCCCCGCATCATCAAGGCGTGGCCGCCAAGGTGGGGCCTTTCCCTTACGCTGAGCTGACCGAAATCCTTGAGCGAGCGGTTCGCGATTCCTCGATTGTGCTCCTCCTTGACCAGATACAGGATCCCGCTAACCTTGGGGCGATTCTTCGGGTGGGGGAATGTTTGGGAGCAGCCGGCGTGGTATTGGTCAAGGATCGATCCGTCCATGTGACGCCGGCTGTGGAGAAGGCTGCGGCCGGGGCGTCAGCGATTCTCCCGGTGGCCAGGGTAACCAATCTCGTGCGGGCGATTGAGCGTCTCAAGGAAGAGGCGTTCTGGGTGTACGCCGCTGACGCGCGCAGTGGTGAGAGTTGCTATTCCGTGGATTTCTCCGAAAAGGTTGCGGTGGTTCTCGGGTCTGAAGGAAGAGGGCTGCGGCGTTTGGTAAGAGAAAGGTGCGATGGAACCTTTCGAATTCCTTTACGGGGCAGAATTGCCTCCCTCAGTGTCTCTCAGGCGGCCACGGTCATCCTGGCTGAAGCTCAGCGAAGGCGAATCACCGAGAGCCGCGGGAGCGTGCTTCCTGCCGGGACTTCAGGCGAGCGCGCGGCTCAATCCCTTATGCGGCGAGACGAGCAGGTGAAGAAGGGATGAGATTGCGGATCGATCCGCCGACGCCACTTGCGATCTTTACCGAAGAACTTGAGCTGATTGTCGTCGTGCCTGAAGTAGGCATTCCTTCGATTTTCGCGCCCCCAGGGGTTCCGCGTCCGGACCGGCGCCTGGTTCTCGGGCTCATTGAGTGCGCCGCGGCTGCTGTGAGCGAGGATGACAGGGATTGCGTGGCGCTCATGGATCATTGCTCGGTCAGTCTGGAATTGAACGGCGAGATCAAGGGGTTGGAGTCGTCCTTTATCGTGGCCAGGGGCAAGCAGGCCGTTCTTGGGGTCTTGGTCGCGGGGACTCGGCAAGACGCTCGGCGCCGAGCCCGGCAGGCGGTCCGTTATTTCACCGGAACGATTCGCCTTGACGCGCCCTGATCGTTGGTCGGAGCGTGTAAGTGCTCTAGGCATGGCTGTTGAGAATGAAACCAAACGGCCGGTCTCGTGTCTCTATAAGCGATAATCCGGAAAGACCCGTCTTTGTCGATTCCCTGGACTGGAGGCTCACATGATCCGAACGATTCGGCTTCTTGTCGCTTTGGTGGCGGTTCTTGCCTTGTGCTCCCTGGCCGGCGCGTCTTCCAACATGGCGGGCAAGTGGGTGGCCTGGATCATGGGGCACAAGATTGAAGCCAACGTGAATCAACAGGGGTCGAAAATCAGCGGTGTGGCGTACGTGTACGATCCGTTCGGCAAGAAGGATCAGTACCATTTCACCGGAAGCGTGAGCAATGGCCAGATCGTCGCGAGCCATCATCAGGGGCATTTTTTCAACGGGAAATTGACCCCTGAGGGCCGTATTGTGGGAGTCATCAAGACGAGAGGCGGCCACCGCTTCGACGTGGTGGCTCGGCATCGGTGAGGAGGTAGCGGCATTGGCGAGCAGGAACTCTTTCCCGGCGGCGCAGATCAGAACCATCGGCTTCTTGACGGCCATGATTCCTGTGGCTATCGCAGCGGCGGTCTTGGGGCTGATATCGCTCGCTCTTATGTCTCCGCTGATTGTCTACGCCGCGTTCCGGGGAAAACACCTGAAGAGCCCTTGGCGTAGCCCCAGCTCCCCATTGGGCCTCATTGAACGGTCCGCGATCGTGGGCGCTCGACGTGGGAAAACGCTTCCCAGTGCGATGGCTGGACATACCTGAGGGATCGGTAAATGCTAACCAATCGTTACTACAACGTAAAGGGAACCAGATGGGAAGCTCGATTCTTCCGTAAGGGAGAGCCGTTTCCTGACATGGCGCATCCCGCGCCCCGCCAAGGTGTTTGGGCGAGACCGGCATCTTCGGGTTGGGACCAGGCGCTTTTTCTTGCTCCTTCCTGGAACGCGGTCCAGCTCGACCCGGACGTGTTGTACCTTCCTGAGCGCAAACCCTGAGCCGCGTCCCATAGCCGACAAGTTATAACGAACCATGAAGGCGAACCGGTGTTAGTTGCTCTTTCTGGATCGGGGCGCGCCCTGGTGTAGTGCGCTGGCAGCCTCTTGCTGTGCGCCATTGGCTTCGTGAATGGGCGATGGAAAGAAATAGTCATGCTTGAGACAGCCCGCGCAGTCCCGACGACTCTCCCGAGTTGAGGGATCGGTCGCGCCGGAGAGTTCTTCCAATCGGCGGCGCAGAAGCACGATATCAGGGTCATCCGATGGGAGCGCGGCCCATGAGGTGAACACGGTTTCGTCTACGCCTCCGTCCCTAAACATGATTTTCACCTTCTCGAGGTCACCCTGCTTTGAAAAGAACAAGAGGGCGGTCCGGATCAATTCCAGCGCGGCGGAATTCTCGGGCTTCACCTCGATGACCGCGGATTCCCCTTCGGTTTCCTTTTGAACAATCGAGTATCCCCTCATGCCTCCGTTCCCCACATGATCCAATAGGAGTATCAGAGGATCAGCCAGGAGCGACGACCCGTTGTTGCCCTGCATCTGATGTACTTCCTGGTCACGGAGGTCATGAACCACCTGGACGGTTTTCCCATCCGAGACGATTTCCAAATTGACGTCGCCGATTATGGTCAATCTAAAGCTGTTGGGTTTTTCGAAGACCAGCCGGCCCTGGACGACGAGGTCTCCGGTAAAGACCGGTTTCCGTCGAGTCTGGGTGAAGTCGGCCCTGAAACGGTTCACGAGGTAGGCTCTCTTCTCCATACCCTCGATCAGCTTTTCTCTATCCACATTCTGGACGGGTCCGCGCCCGGCGCACGCGGCCATCGTGAGCGTAGCCCAGATCAGAAGGAATGTGCGCGCTATGGACGCCGATTTGTGGGTCATTTTCAAGTTCCTACGGCCGCGAGCGTTTTTCTCCGCGACTCAAGTAATAGCATAAACGCAGGCAGCGTTATGATCGTGAAAAACAAGTTGGCGGCCAAGCCGATGAACAGAGCCCATCCCAGAAATTGCATCGAATACTGCTGCGATATGGTAAGAGCAAGGAATCCCAAGGCGTTAGTCACCGTGCTGGTCACGATCGGAGGGGTGAGGCTCCTCATGATCTGCTCCACGGAGACACCTTTGGCATCGAAGGTTCGCATCACCACATGCATGGCGCTGTCGATGCACAGGCCGAAGATGAGCGGAGCGACTGCTATAATGGAAAAGGGTATTCCGATTCCGAACGCGCCCAGGGCCCCGAGAGTAATGCAAAAAGACCCCGCCATGGGAATCACGCTCAAAGCCGTGGCTAAAGGGTTCCTGTAAATCAACAGAAAGGAGCCCAAGACCGCGATGGCGCCGAGAACACCCAGTCGAAACAGCTCGCCCACAAGGCTTCCGAGAATCGCCTCCATCACCTGTCTCGTGCCGGAAAGACGCACAGGAACCGGAACTTCCTCCAATGCCTTCAACATTCTCCGGTCGGCTGCCATGAGCCGGTCAGGGTTATCGACGGAGTGGGCATAGCGAACCTTGGTTAGGAATCGGTGCTTGTCACCGACCTTTGCCTGATACCAGGCGCGCTCCATGCGCCCGGGACCGGTCTCGGACTTGGCCAGGGGCATGACATCGAGCCCTTTGAGGATGCGCAAGGTTTTGTCGAATGACTCCATCATAACCTGGTTCGCCTGCGGGGACAAATCAAGCATGGCAAGTCGAGCCGAAAAAACCGGTTGGAGCTGAGACCAGTTCTCCACAATGCCGGAAACGGCCTTGACATTGGCCTCCTGAACAGGCCGAGGAGCAGTGAGGTATGAGATCGAGTCAAAGGTGGAGATCCCACCCTCTGACTCCATGAGCCTCTCCAGGATGCTGTCGATCTGGCGCTGCACGAGGATGCCGGTCTCGGGATCGTCCACGTCGAACGAGAGGAAGGTTGGTTGCGCAAAATTCGATTGAAATTTCTGCGAGATCTTCTGGACCACCTCCATCGAGGGCACTTGCTTGGCCAAGAAAACCTTGTACAAGTCTTTTTCGTAAGAGAGACGCAGGCTGAATACTATGCTGATCGCTATGATGAGCGGGCACATGATCACTACGATCCCGGGCTTCTTAAGGAAAAGTTGCGATAAATAGGCGAATCGAACATTGGACCTCGGGAAGTAATCTCTCTTCGCTCGTCCAAGAAGAGTGGCCAGCGCCGGAAAGAGGAAGAGTGAGGCAAGGAGAGTCAAGGCCAGCCCCAACGAGCACACATATCCAAATTGGCGCATGGCCGGCTGGTTGGAAAAACAAAGACAAGCAAACGCGATAACGTTCGTAAGGGCGCCCATTGTAACCGCCGGTCCGGCGTATTGGCACACATTGGTGACGGCTTCGGGAACCGACAGGCCCTTGTCATACTCCTCGCCGAATTTCCCCCACAAGTGTACGACATAGTCCGTCCCCAAGCCAAAAATGATGGCGGACGATCCCATCACGACCGGATTGATATGGGAATAGCTTATGTACACCAGCCCATAAGTCAACCCGTCCGCGATAACCATAGGGATGATCAATATGCCGACCCTGGTGAGACTGCGATACACACAGATCAGGACACCCCCCACGAGGAGAAAGGCCACGATAACAATCGCCAGGGTCTCGTGATCAAAGACCACGTCCGTCTCATGCTGAAATACGGTCTTGCCGGTTAGGCTCCACTTGAGCCCCTTTAGCTTGGTGGAGTCCCCGTCGATCGAGGCCGACACGCGTTCGATTTCACGAGGGAGCGTCTCATGAAGCCGGTCGACAAACGCTCTGGACTTGGCGACATCCGCGCTATGAAAGTCGGGAGTGATCTGAATAAGGAATAAGGAACTGTCCGGGCTGGCTATGAATAGGTAAATATCCCCAATGCTTATGTTTCCCACTCGCCTGGTGAACGAGCTGGCCACGAATTGGCCAAGCTCCAAAGGATCTTCAAGAATCCGCCGTTCCAAGTAAGGATTCTGCACCAGGAACAGCCGGTTCCGATTCCGTCGCAGAGCGTCCGTCATCCCTTGAGGAGTGAATATCCCCTGAATCGCCTGGCGCTCACGTTCGTTCATCCCTCGGAGAAAGTGGGTGAACAGTTCGGCTATTTGTCCTTCATCCTCCGGGTCAAGAAATCGGTACACAACTCGACGCACTCCGGGGAACTTCGCCAATGCATCTCCGAGGGCTGCGATGAAAGGCTTCCTTATTTCGCCGGGAGGCCCGGGAAACTCGAGCACGACTATGACGGAGTCCTGCTCTCCGAAGAGATCCGTATTCTCACGGGTCAGTCTGATGACAGCCTCTTTGTCGTCCACTCCGGATAGTAGATCCGTGGTGATGTCTATGAAACGCATGGCGTAGAATCCGGTCGAGGCCAACAGCACGAAGACCGTCAGGGTAGCAATTGGGAACGCGCTGGCGACGCGACTTATGCCGTGTAGCGTCCAAAGCAGCAATTTCATATCGAGGCCTTGTCGGATCCGAACGCTCTACAAAACAAAGATGCTAGCACAGAGGCGCGCGGCCTTCAACCCATCGCGCCACCCCATGAGTCACGCCTCGGTCCCTCCCAGAACCCTTGGCCGATTGCGTGCGTCTATATATAAGGGATGTTTTACAAAGCGCTTGAAGAGGCGCACTGCCTCTGATATTTTCCTGAGGATCGGATCTCTTCAAGGCGGGAGAGTTAATCATGTGGGAATACACGGAAAAAGTGAAAGAGCATTTTTTTAGTCCGAGGAATGTGGGCCAACTGGAGGATGCCAACGCGGTGGGAGAGGTAGGCTCCCTCGCGTGCGGCGACGCGTTGAAGCTCTTTTTGAAAATCGACCCGCAGACCGACCGCATAATTGACGCGCGATTCCAGACCTTCGGATGTGGGAGCGCGATCGCATCCAGCAGCGCCCTCACCGAAATGGTTAAGGGCAAGACGGTGGACGAGGCCCTCAAAATAACCAATCAAGACATCGCCGACTATCTGGGTGGCTTACCGAGCGAGAAGATGCACTGCTCCGTTATGGGACGCGACGCGTTCCGCGCGGCGGTCGCGTGTTACCGAGGTGAGCCGGCCCCAGAGGAACAGTTGGAAGGCGAGCTGGTCTGCGAATGTTTCGGCGTGACTGACGAACAGATTCGGAGCGTGGCCAGGGAGAACAACCTCACTTCGGTCGAACAAGTGACCAACTATACTAAGGCCGGCGGTGGTTGCGGCCAGTGCCACGAGAAGATCAAGGAAATCATAGCCCAGGTGCGGGGAGAGCTGAGAAAGGAAAAGAAGGCCCCCGCCGCCGCTGCCCGGCCCATGACCAACATCCAGAAGATCGCGAAGATCCAAGAAGTGATCGAGAAAGAGATCCGCCCCATGCTCCAGCAGGATGGCGGCGACGTGGACCTGATCGACGTGGACGGGAATCGGGTGCTGGTGGCCCTGCGCGGGGCATGTGTGTCGTGTCCGTCCGCGGGCGTCACGCTGAGCGACGCTGTCGGCGCAAAACTCAAGGAGCTTGTTCATCCTGACCTTCACGTCGAGGAGGTTTCAGGATGACCGTCACATACCTGGACAACAATGCCACGACCGCAGTAGATCCTCGCGTCTTGGAGGCCATGAGGCCGTTCTTCTGCGAACGCTACGGCAACCCCTCAAGCATGCACAGCTTCGGCGGCACGGTCGCCAGAGACGTGGCCCGTGCAAGAGAGAACCTCGCACAGTCGCTTGGGGCTTCCGCGAAGGAGATCGTTTTCACTTCCGGGGGCACTGAAGCGGATTCCACGGCGATCCTGAGCGCGCTGGCCACCGCGCCCGATCGCCGAGAAATCGTGACCACACGGGTCGAGCATCCCGCGGTCCTCAACCTGTGCAAACGCCTTGCCCGCGATAGAGGATACGTGGTGCGGTGGCTCTCCGTGGACAGGCAAGGCAAGCTCGACATGGACGAGGTCCGCAGCAGAATTACGGATAATACCGCGATCGTCTCGGTTATGTGGGCGAACAACGAAACGGGAGTGATCTTCCCGGTGGAGGAGATCTCGGAGATTGCCCACGAGCACGGCGCGATCATGCACACCGACGCTGTCCAGGCTGTGGGAAAGGTCCCTATGAACCTAGAGGCGTCTCAGATCGATTTCCTTTCCCTGTCCGGACACAAGCTGCACGGGCCCAAGGGCATCGGAGCGCTGTACGTGCGCCGCGGGACCCGATTTTCCCCGTTCGTCGTGGGTGGTCATCAGGAGTCGGATCGCCGCGGAGGGACGGAGAACGTCCCCGGGATCGTGGGTTTGGGCGAAGCCGCTCGGCTCTGCTCGGAGGGGTTTGCCGACCACGTCGCGACCATGCGGCGTCTGCGCGATCGACTGGAGCAGGGTTTGATGGCTACAGTGCCCCTGGCTCACCTGAACGGGCATCCTGAAGCCAGGCTCCCCAACACGCTCAGCATCGGATTCGAGTACGTGGAAGGAGAGGCCATCCTTATGCGCATGGATGTGAAAGGGATTTGCGCGTCGTCCGGGTCCGCGTGCACCTCCGGGTCATTGGAGCCCTCGCATGTGCTCAGGGCCATGGGTGTCCCTTTCAACTCAGTGCACGGCTCAATCCGGTTCTCTCTCTCCCGGTATACCACCGAAGACGAAATCAGCTATGTGCTCGAAGAGGTGCCGCCGATCATCAGAGGGCTCCGAGAGATGTCTCCCTTCGGCAGAGAATACTTGTCCGCAGTGTGCACCGTGCAGTGAGTATTGGAGTTAACGAGATTCGACTTACGCCGCGTCGTCACCCCGGCGAACCCCGTACCGCGGTCCGGGACTTGCGCCGGGGCCCAATCCGACGCGGAACGAGGCGCTGAAAAGAGTGCATTCCGGCCTTCGTAGGAATGACGGAATCGCGTTGCCTCGAATCGGACAAAACGCCTGCCGACTGGTATCAAGAAAACCGATTTCTAAAATCAGTTCGAAGGCCGGTTCACTTCTTGTCGGTCAGCTCTTCAAGGTCATTGATCAACCGTTCGACGGGGTTCCCATCCACCACGTACACGTAGCCTTCCTCGTGATAGGGCTGGGCAACGACATGCGCCTCAGCCGGGAGCCGAGAGGCCTTCTGAGAGCCCGGCGGAGAGTCCCCATCTGAAAGTATCGGCTTCTCCGCCTTTATCTTCCCGGGTTCCGAGTCTTTGTCAGTCGAGGGTTCTTGTGAAGGCCCTGTAGCGGCCTTCTTCTCCCAGCCCACATTCAAGGTCAGAGGCTCTTTCTCACCCTTGAGCCACACCTTCGCGACGAGCGCAGGCGATTCGAGCTGGTACGCGGCCAGACCTTTACCCGCTTTTTCTTTCTTCGACTTCCATTCCAGGTCTTTCAAATCCCAAAGGACCCGGTTCACCACCCAGGTTTCCATGCTCTTCTTTTTCTGCGGTTCTTCCAGCTCCCATTTGTTATCTTTGCCGCGGGACGCGAGCCACTTCTTGTCCTCGATACTGACTTCCAGCCTTTCCACGTTGGCCGGGTCGAATGTCAGCAGGGAGCGATCTCTGAGCTTCTCAGGATCCATATGCAGATTTTTGATGGGCAAGCCCGTGATCACATAGACGGTGTCGTTGCCCTTGACGCGGGCATACCGGTCCGGTGTGAGCGTTTGGGACTTGTCTTTCTTCTCGACCGGCTTTCCTACGAGGAGCTCTAATTGGCGTTTCTCACCGGAAAGGAGTATGGATGTCTCGGGGTTATCCAGACCGTATGGATCTCCTTCCTTTTGTGGTTGGTCGATAATCTCCTGCGCGGCGAGGTTGGTCAGGCTCCTCAAATCGCTGTTGACCAGTGAACTCTTCACCCGCATCTTTTCGGGCTTCACAAGGGTCCACTTGTCGGGGCCCTCCCGTTTCAATTGAATCTCACGGCCCTCGCGCTTGTAGGCGATTTGATCCACGTCCGTTACCGTGAGAGCTACCACGGTCTTGTCACGCAGATCGAAAGAAGTCTTGTCCACGCTGTTCTTCAGGGTGTCCGCGACGAGATGGAGTTCCGGTTTGTCACCTATCCGAACGTAATGAGCTGTCTTGGCAGGGTTGAGTTCTCCGAAGCTCACGCTGCTCTTCTGATCTTTGGCGCCGATTTCGATCGCGAACTTGGGATCTGCGAGTCCGTATTCCGCCCAGTCTGAAACCTTCTCTTTTAGGAGCTTCTCTCTCTTACCCGTTACAATGGAATGGATGAGGGTATCGATAGAGTGTTTGTCGGCCTTTGTCTTGAGGGGAGCAATAAGGACCCAGTCGTCTCCAATCTTGGTCGCTTCCACAAGGCCGCGGTCTTTGGATTTCAGCGTTACGGAAGTGATGTCCTCCTTTTTCAGATCCAGGAGCTGTGCGGCCTTTTCTTCACGCGCTTTTTGTTGGCCCTTGTGCCTGATCTCCACCAAGTAGACGTAGAGGCCGAGAGCCACAAGTATAGCCAAGTAAACCAGAACCTTGCCTGATTTCATATATCGGGCCTCCGTTCCAGGGCATTCCGCTTATCGACTCCGAATCCGATACGCAATTGCGAGCCGGGGTCATGCGGCTACGATGCGTTTCCGGGAGAAGTATACGATCCCGCCCACCACGAACCAGGCAAGAGGCGTCAGAACTACCGGAATCAGCAAGAAAGCCCAGGACTGTCCGGCGGTAAGCACGATCGGCTGCGCTCGCTCCGACTTCGGGCGGATTGCAATAAGGCTCTCTTCTTCCGCGAGCCAGGAGACCGTATTCATGAACAGGTCACCATTCCCCTGGAGCTTGAAGAACTTATTGCCGGCGAACTGGGCGCTCCCGAAGACGACAATGCGCGCTTTTGACGGAACCTTGGCTTTGGCGCCGTCGCTTTTCGTTTCGGAGCCGCCTTGGTCTTTTGGAGTGGACTCGGATCCTTGTTCTGCAGGGCTTTCTTTCTTGGTTTGCGTTGCCGCGTCGTTCAAGCCCTCCACGTTCGTGTAGGTCGAGACAGCCATTACCGATATGGGGCCCTTCTGTCCTTTGTTGGGATCAAAGTTGGCGTCTCCGCTCTTGAGCTGCTCTTCATTAATGGTCCACGAGAGAGGGCTGGTGAGCGCCAAGTCCGTGAGTTCAACGTGCGGAATGGGCTTCTTTGTGACGGCCACCGAGCGCGCTTCCGGAAAGAATGACGCAAATTTGAAGTTTTTCGTAATAGGGAATTCCACGTACGTCGTGACGACCGGCATCAGGTAATCACCGCCCAGGGCTCGGCTCATCCGGTCCACCACGATGTCCTCCCCAGTCTCGAATCCGTATTCCTTGAGGAATGCGGCAAGCTTCGGCGTCTTGAACGGGCGGAGGGCCACTAACAGTTTTCCCCCGCGCTTAAGGAAAGCGCGGATCGCTTCCAGTTCGGTATCGAGTGGGTCCATTTCGGGGCCCGCTATGACGAGAATGCTTGCGTCCTTCGGCACGGAAGGAGCTTGCAGGAGGACGATTTCGTCGGTCTTGTAGTTTTGCTTTTCTATCTGCTCTTTGGCAATGCTGAAGCCGTCGGATCCTGTCTCCTTGGGGGACAGTTCCCCGTGGCCTTTGAGGAAATAGACCGATTTCACGTCAGTGCGGAGAAGCTTCACCAGCGCATTGGTGAGGGTCTCCTCGTCTGACGTGGTAATCCTTTCCTCTCTGTCACCGGCCCTAATCACCAGGGTCGGGTATGCCTCGACCCCGTGTTTCTTCGCTATGGCCAGCTCCCTATCAGGATCAAGCAGCTCGTAAGAAAAACCGGAATACACGTCGCGATACTGGTCCAAGAGGTCGCGCGAGCGACTTCGGGGCCCAAAGTCCTTTGTTTCAAAAAAGGCGAGAACCTCTATAGGAATCTTCTTTTCCTTGAAGGTCGCAAGGACCTGGCTGCTCTGCGGCGCTAACGTAAATTTGCCTGTCTGAGTGAGATCCCACCGAAGCGGATGCTGGAGCGCTATGTACTGAATGGCCACCACGATGGCCAGAAAGATAAGAATGCCGACGAAGCTTCCGCCGCCTAAGAGGAGTCTTCTTTGAGATTCCCTGATCTCCATCCGCTATCCCCTCCACCGGTGAGTTTCCAGCGAGCGCATCGTAAGAAAGAGGAAAAAGGCTGTAAAGAGCACGAAGAACGATACGTCGCTCAGCGCGAGCACGCCTTTGTTCAGAGAATCCATATGTTCCAAGATTGAGAGTTGACTGATGATGTAGCCGAGTTGCGCTCCCGTGAACGAGGAACTCCAACTCAAAATCCAAAAGAGCAGGGCCAACACAAAGGATATGGCCGCGGAAATGATCTGGTTCTCGGTCAGTGACGAAATGAAGAGCCCTAGCGAGATGAATGCGCCCCCCATCAGGAGCAGCGAAAGATAGCCTCCGATGACCGGCCCCCAATCAAGGCTCCCCAGTCCGAGCAACAGAAGAAACGAGGGTACGGTGCCGGCAAGCATGATCACCACTACCAGAAGGCTCGCAACAAACTTGCCGAGCATCACGGCCACGTCCGAGATGGGGTAGGTGAGCAGAAGTTCGATGCACCCGGATCGCTTCTCTTCCGAGAAGAGCCGCATGGTCAAGAGAGGCAGCACAAACAGTAGGACGATGCCCATGTTTTGCGCAAACGGTCGCACTACAACGTCGGTCATGTTTATGCGCTCGGCGAACATGGGAGACGCGGAGGCCTGAAGGCTAAGCAGGCTTAAGAATGATACGTTCGCCCAGAAGAAAAAGCCGGACACCAGCAGAAAACAACCTATGACCGCATACGCGATCGGAGAAACAAAAAAGTTTGCCAATTCCTTGTGAAATATCGCGTAGAACCCTCTCATATGACCGTCTCCCCCCGCGCCTCTTGCGCAGCGCGGTCGTCGTTTTCTTCCGTGACGAGATCGATGAAGACATCCTCAAGACTGACATCGAGCGTTTTGAGTTCCAGAAGATCCCAACCCTTCTCTACGACCGATCTGGCGACGAGCGCGCGGAGGTCCGCGCCGCGCTTGGATTCGATGGCGGCTCCGACAATTCCGTCATGCTGGGGCAACCTGGACGGAGGATGGACTGACGTCACCCCCTCCAGGTTTGACAGAAACGACATGAGCTCTTGTGCGGGCGCCCTTACCAGCACTTCCACGCGGGGGGATTTTCCATGGCGCTGGGTCAAGGTAGATGGAGAATCCTCGGCGACAATTGACCCCTTATTGATGATAATGACCCGGTCGCAAACCTGGCTCACTTCGGGCAGGATGTGAGTGGAAAGGATGACGGTGCGGTTTCGAGCGAATCCCTTTATCATTTGACGTATTTCCCTAATTTGCTTGGGATCGAGACCGATGGTGGGTTCGTCAAGGACGAGGAGCGGTGGATCTGCGATCAGCGCCTGGGCTAACGCGACCCGCTGTCGGTATCCTTTGGACAAGCTCCGAATCACCTGCCCCATGACGTGGGATATTCCCACGGCCTGCGCGACCCTCTCTATTTCAGGAGAAACCTGATTGGACGGGACCGCCTTGGCTCTCGCGACGAACTCCAAGTACCCTTTCACGCGCATCCATCCGTAGAGCGGCGCGTTCTCGGGCAGGTACCCCACCTTGCGACGTATTTCCAGCGAATCCTTTCGCACATCCATACCCAGGACAAGAGCCGTGCCGGAGGTGGGCGGCGAAAAGCAGGTAAGAATCCGCATGGTCGTGGTCTTTCCGGCGCCGTTGGGGCCCAGGAACCCGACGATCTCCCCTGATTCCACGCGGAAATTTACGTCCTTTATGGCGGCAAGCCGACCGTAGTTCTTGGTCAGGCCCTGCACTTCAATCATGCGCCACCTCCTGTGCGCTCAGCTTCAAACTTCGTCCTTTAGCGACATCCGGTGTCTTTGTCAAGAGATGTGGGCTCCCAGTGACGTTCGGGGTTCCAAGAACGTTTCGGCTGACATGAGGTCGTGTCGGACTCAACCCATCGCACCCGGAAGCCGATTGCCGGAAACGAGCCTTCATTCACCAAGCCGTGCGCCGGACCGTTGACCGTACCCGGCGGCCGTGATAACAGTGCGTCGCGCGTGGAGACAACGGACTCTGCGCCATGCCGGCTAAGGTAGAGAGATGAGTCCGGGGAGTCGCGATAGGGAGCGATGCGCCATGATTCTTTTCCGGGTCGATCTTGGAGCGGCAATGCGAGCCTTCGCACTGACTGCGTTCGTCATGCTGCTGGCCGTCTCGCCGGTTTCGGCCGAGAGCCCCGATAATCCCGACAAAGCGGAAGACCTCTTTTTTCAGGGAAGCCACTTGCTCTCTCGCAATCAGACCCAAGCTGCCCTGGATCCCTTGGAAAGGGCCGTCAAACTAGCCCCGGACAATTCGAAATACCGAGGTGTTTTGGCGATAGCGCACAACAACCTTGGTTTAGACATGCGGCGCAGAGGAGAGGTTGCCGGAGCGCTGAAACAGCTTGCACGAGCCGTGGAATTAGTCCCGGACGACGCGGATGTCAAATCGAACTTCGTACAGGCCGTATTCAACAGCCTTGCTCTTCCCCCGAACCAGTTGACCAGCGCCGAAAAAATTACTTACTTGAAGCACGCGGTAGCCCTGGAGCCGACAAAGGTAGAAGGAAAGAAAGCGCTGGCCGCGCTCCTCAACAACCTGGCCGTGAGCGAAGGGAAACGGGGCAAACACGATGAAGAGCTTGCCCGATTGGAGGAAGCGGCATCCCTCGATCAGGCAAATCCCAAGATCCGCAAGAACCTCTCGACAGCGTACTTCAACTTGGCAGCGGCCAGGGGTAAGCAAGCGGCCGTGGAGGAAGAGGTCGAGCTTCTCAGGAAAGCCCTGGCTCTGTCTCCAAGAGATGAGACAATCACGAAGAATCTGGGCAGAGCCCTTTCCGATCTTGCGATCTCCAAAGGAAAAGACGGGAACATGAATGCGCAGATTTCTCTGCTGGAGGAAGCTCGCAAGATCGACCCGAAAGACCCGGGAATAACGAAGAATCTAGCGGCAGCCTACAACAACCTCGCTATCTCCAAGGAGACGGATCTCCACGTCGCCGATCGGATCGCAAGGCTCGAATCCGCATTGAAGCTCGACCCGAAGAACCGCACCACCGAAGTAAACCTCTCCAATCTGCTCCTTGCGTCGGCCCTTGCCGAATCAGACAAAGGAGACACGAGCAAGGCCCAACGTCTCTTGGAAAAAGCCCTCAAAATCGACCCGGAGAATAAAGGAGCCCAGAGGAACCTTGCCGCTCTACTGCATAACGAGGCCCTGAAGTTGGGCGAGCAGGGCAAGCACGACTCGGAGATCGAATTGCTCCGCAAGGCTTACAAATTGCTCCCCTCCAGCAAGGAGATTGCGGCTGATTTGGCCATGGCCTACAACGATCAGGCGGTAATGGCGGGGAAAAAAGGGGATGACAAACAGCAGGCAGAGCTGCTCTCAAGAGCGATAAAACTGGACCCGGACAACCAGGTTATCAAAGAAAACCTCAAGCGGGCCACTCGAAAGGCAGGCCCACAGGAACAATCCGCGGAACATCGTCCGTCGGACGCCAAGAAGCGATGACCAAGTCAAGCGCTCTAACACGAGAGCCCGCGGGCGTTCTCTTATGCGGGGGCGGGGTGAAATCGCCGGCCCCGCGCGCCCGGATGGGCGCGGGGAGTCTTGACAAGACCGACCTGATCACGGTTCGCGGAATGCCTAGGTCATCGTTCAAACCTGGTCGGCCGGGAGCCCTTTTCCCTTAGAAACAAAGAGCGCGGATTTCACCCCTTCCTTGACATTTCCGATACTTACAGCTATAGTGACAACTGCCAGTCTCTGCAATTAAATCCCCGGTAAAGGTCCGTTTTTGTGATGGCGCGGTTCACACGCAAGGACTTCCTCGAAGCGCTCTTTCTGGACTATTACAAGGAGCATCGAGGCTTCATTCTTGTAAAGAGCCTCAAGCGTGGGGACCCGAAGTTGAGTACGCGGTACTTCCCCAATATAGACATTCTGTCGAAGGAACATTATGCGGAAGAACGGGATGTCTACTTCGGGATCTGCCCTCGCGAACGAATGAAGGCGGAAAAAGAGCACATCCGCTACGTTGTGGCGCTCTGGGCGGACTTGGATATCGGCCGGCAAGGTCACGAGGACAAGCATGTCTTCTTCGAAGGGCCACAGCAGGCTGCCCGCGCGATCCGCAGCTTCCCCCGCGCGCCGTCGATCATTGTGGAGTCAGGAAGAGGCGCTCACCTTTACTGGCTGTTGAAGCAGGTTACCGAGGTGGACGATCCTGAGAAAATAGAGGCCGTCATCAAGCGCATGAATCAGCATCTCAATTGCGACACTGACACCAGCCTCGACACAGTGCTCCGATTGCCGGAAACAATGAACGCGAAAGTCGGTGATCAGCCGCTACCATGCGAGGTAAAGTTTATCAATACCAATTTCAGGTACACTCTGCGCGATTTTGAAAACCTGGCGCAGAGGATCGTGGCGCCTCCGTTGAAGCAGCAAGCGGCCGCGCTCTCTCCCGAACGGGGCCCGGTTGCTCGTATGGCCGAGAAGAGCGGCCACCAGTCCACGCCCGCGTCACAAGGGGCTGCGATCACCGATTCGCTGATCGTGGATGAAACAATCATTGACGAGCTCATCGACGATCTGTCCATGACATCGGTGAGTTCTCCGCCGCGGATCGCGGCGGAACTATCCCCCAATGAGGAATTGGAACCGGAAGTAGCCATGGCGAAAACCGTCACAAGTATCACAGGCTCTCCTTACGTCGCCACCAGCAGCGTTCTGGACCGGCTCACTTCCACCCGCACTGAAGTGGAAATCTGCCTTCTCGGATCGTCCAAGACCATCATGGGCATTCTCGTCTGGAGTTCGGACGGCTTGGTGGGCGTCCAGTCGGGCGAGGATCTCTACACCATTCCCGTCTCAAGCATCGCGTTCATTAAGAGTAAGGCCGATCAGGTCTGATACCAACTGCCATAGTCAGATAGCTACAGCGAATCATGAAAGCGCTCGGCTTCGGCCGGCGCTCCGGGGCTTCGCCTCGGAGATGAGCCCCAAGAGCGCGTCGTTGCTCAATAAATTGGAAGGGAGACTCATCTCCCCTCCAAACATCCCCATACGCAAACCCCACCCCCGACGCCTCGCGCCGAGCGACTTCTTAAGAATGCGCTTTCAAGTGAGTGAGATGGTTACTGCGGCGGGCTGGGGATCTCCCTAACGAAAGTCCGGCGGCCTTGGGTCGTCCGAAGTGAAGGAGATCCCCAGCCCGCCGCGCGCCGGAATTACCAGCTACCACAAGGAGGTTAATATGAGGAGTGGCGGAGAGAGAGGGATTCGAACCCTCGGTAGAGCTCAACACCCTACACTCGCTTAGCAGGCGAGCACCTTCGGCCTCTCGGTCATCTCTCCGCACGAAAGCCGACAACTAAAGATTATGGGTATTTCCCCGTTCTGTCAAGGCTTTTGGCCTTTTCGATCACAAAGAGACTGCCCGGAAGTACTCGTCAGGGATCTCTTCAAAAAATCGGGAGAGCCGCGCGGGTATAACTCCCCTTACCCGATCCAGTTGAGTGCGAGGGGCGCACACAACCAGATTGCGTTTGGCCCTGGTGGCGGCCACGTAAATCAGCCGCCTCTCTTCTTCGATCTCGTGGGGAGAGGTGGACGCCATGGGAGAAGGTATCTTGCCTTCAGCCGCCCAAATGATGATCACGGTATGCCATTCAAGGCCCTTGGCTGAGTGTATCGTGGAAAGAACAACCGTGTTCGAACCCGGTCCGGAGCCTGATGCCTCTTCGTCGGGAGGTTCCAGGGCCATATCATTGAGGAAGCGATTCAGGCTTTTGTACGGGACCGTGAGATCCGCGAGCTGCTCCAGATCCCGCATTCTCTTTGGGTAATTGTCATAATTCTGTTTCAGGAAGGGGAAATAGCGCCGATTCACCCGATCCACCTTCTCGGAGATCGTATCGGCGCCGTTCCTCAGATCGTGAATCAGTTCGAGAAGCTCGTCCAGCGCTCCCGAGTACTTGCGGGAGCTTGGAACCAGTTCGGATGCCCGGGCGGGCAGGCCCTGTTCCGCTATGGTGTTTGCCAGCGACATGCCGGTCTTGATGCCCACACCCGGCAGTATCTTCAAGATTCGCGCCCAACCGAGGCGATCGCGGGGGTTGATTGTCACCTTGAGGTGAGCGAGCACGTCCTTGATGTGAAGGCTCTCCAGAAACTTGAACCCCCCGTATTTCACATAGTCGATCCGGTTGCGGGTCAATTCGCCTTCCAGGTCAAAAGAGTGGAATCCGGCTCGGAAGAGCACCGCGACCTCATTGAGCGGGATGCCCGCGTCTCCCAGTTCGGAGAGACATTGAATCACGAACCGGCTCTGGTCGCGCTCGCTGGAGGGACGCGCCGCAATGGGCAATGACCCGCCTTCCGTCTTTGTGAAGAGTCTCTTCTCATACCCCTCGGAGGCGCCGGAGATAATGCGGTTGGTGAGCGCCAGGATGGGCGCGGTGCTTCTGTAGTTCTCCTCGAGCTTGATGATTCGGGTTCCGGGGAAGAGATTCGGGAACTCCATGATATTGCGGAAATCCGCGCCCCTGAACGAGTAAATACTCTGCGAGTCGTCCCCCACGACCATCACATTGTCGTGCTCCGACGCAAGTAGCCTGAGGAGGTGCGCCTGGAGTTTGTTGGTATCCTGGTACTCATCCACCAGCAGGTGCCGCCAGCGATTCGAGATGTCTGCCCGGACTCGGTCATGATCTTCCAAAAGGCGGATCGTCCACGAGAGCAGGTCATCATAATCCATCAGGTTGTTAGCTTTTTTATATCTTTCGTACTCTCCACGGACGCGCTCCATGTCAGCCACGTTCTGGATGAAATGGGGGCTCCGAAGCTCCACCGAGCGCTCCAGACCGCCTCCGGCGCCTGACGCGTGGCTGAAGATGTCCGCGAGGGTCCTTGCCCTGGGGAAATCCTTCAGGTCAGGGATGGGTGGAGTAATGGTATGCCTGATGTGGTCGATGGCCTCTATGGAATCGCCCTGATCCATGATGGAAAAGGCCTGATCGAATCCCAGTCGAGTCGAGTAGCGTCTCAGGATCAGATTCCCGGTGGAGTGAAAAGTCCCGCCGGAGACTTTGGCAACCCTTGTGTCAAGCAGGCGAGACGCGCGACTGAGCATTTCTTCCGCGGCCTTGCGGGTGAAGGTGAGCAACAGTATGGACGCGGGATCGACCCCTTGCTCGACAAGCCACGCGACGCGGTACACGATGGTGCGGGTCTTTCCTGATCCGGCTCCCGCGATGACGAGCACAGGTCCGCCCGGCGTCGTGACCGCTTCCAACTGCGCGGGGTTGAGGTCTCGCTCGTAGTCGATATGAGAAGTCACCGCGGATTTTCTCTCCATAACTCAATCAGCACGAAAGCCAATCATTTTGGTCTGTTTCTCAAAAGACGAAAAGCACATCATCAAGAAAATCCTGGAAAAAAGCGGTCATTTGTGATATGGTAGCGAAGTCCTGGTCTCCCGGCCAAGGTCGCCAGGAAGTGTAACAGTTTCCAGGAGGGTTGCGTGAGGAATTCGTCGTTGCTTCTTGCCTGTCCCATCTGCTCCCAGCGCTTCTCGCATGAAATAAAAACGACCACGGAAAACGGTCCGGTTTTCGGCTATGGTCTCGATTTTCGCTTCCTCCCCCGAGACACCGGACTTTCCTCGGAAATCGCCACGTGTCCAAATTGCCTGTTCACCGGTATGTCTCAAGACTTCGGGAGTCGCATGCCGGGGCAGGTACGGACCCTAGTCCGCACCAAAGAGTATATAAACACATTCAAGCCCCATTCTGAAGAGGAACTCCCCGCGCGAGGTTGGGTGTCTCTCATCGCCGTGTTTCAGGCTCGGGGTCTCAATCCCCGCGACTTGGGCGGGCTGTGCATCAAAGGCTCCTGGGTGGCGCGCGAGCTGCGTTGCCTCGACACGGAAGACGAACTGCTCGAGGCCGCGGACCGTTACCTCGACGACGCGCTCCGGAGAGGACTGACCAAGGGTGACCCCGGTATGGTGATGTACCTTCTCGGTGAAATCAGCAGACGCCGCGGGGCGTTTCTCCGAGGCAAGGAGATGCTTACTTTTCTTGGGAACAACCCTCGGTACAGATATCCCGCGCTTCTGCTCACGGTGCTCATCGAGGAAGAAGACTGCACTCCGTATTGGTCTCTTCACGCGCCTGATGAGATGGAGGCGCGGTCGCATAGATTCAAAGGGCTCTTTCCACCACTGAGGAGCATACCATCCGGCAAGACCGAGTTTTCCGCTGATGAGCTTTCCGAACACTCCATCCAACCGGACGAGGATGGCAGCCGCCGATACTAACGTAGAATCTTGCAACAGGTTTTCATACGGTTGAGTTAGCCGACACCCAGGTCAGTATCATTGCGAGGAGCGAAGCGAGCCCGCAGGACATTCTCCGGCGCTGGATTTGGTGCGCCGTGAGATCGCATCGCTGCGGTCGCAATGACGGGCCGAGTCCTTTTTTCTGTGGTGTAACGCTTGAAAAGCGGTTCGGAAGTTGCTAATCTCAGACTTTGCTATCTCCACATGACATGGTGAGACTGGAGGGAGGATTCGGGATGAGACCGTATTTCGAGGAAATGACCCCCATCGGCAAGGCTCTTAGGGAATCAAAGATCAACCAAGCGGCGGAGAATGTGGCTCTAATAAAAGAGGTGGAGACCCTCCTTGCCGCTGAAATCGAGAAAGTCAAGAACGCGGGCCTGGCGGCCAAAAAGATCAACGAACGTGGCCAGCTAACACTATTCCAAAGATTGGAGAAGCTGATCGATCCCGGAACTTGGCGCCCGCTTCATACGATTTTCAATCCCGCGAACAATGAGGAAGGGACCACGGGAGTCATCGACGGGCTTGCCAAGATCCGAGGCAAGTGGGCTGTCGTAATCGGTTTTGACAACAAGGTCCTTGCCGGCGCCTGGGTGCCCGGTCAATCGGAAAACGTGCTTCGAGCAACCGATATAGCCAAGCGCCTACGGATACCGCTGGTGTGGCTCGTGAACTGCTCCGGAGTCAAGCTTACCCAGCAGCAAGAGGTCTATCCGGACCGCAGAGGGGGCGGAACCACGTTTTTCCGGCATTCAGAGCTTGAAAAGCTGGGTATTCCGGTCGTCGCGGGCATTTACGGGACCAACCCCGCCGGCGGAGGTTATCACGGGATCAGCCCCACGATTCTCCTTGCCCACAAAGACTGCAACATCGCGGTTGGCGGTGGCGGCATCGTAAGCGGGATGAGTCCGAAAGGTCACTTTGACGCCGAGGGAGCGGAACTGCTCATCGAAGCGACCCGGCACTTCAAGGAGGTGCCGCCTGGCAGTGTTCAGATACATTACGACCACACAGGTTTCTTCCGAGCTGTGTATGAGACCGAAGAAGATGTTCTCGAAGCTATCAAAGAATATGTGGACATGATCCCTGCGTACGATCCGCGATTCTTCCGCGTCGCCCAGCCGGTTGAGCCGCGCTTCGGCCCGGAGGACCTGGATGTGTTGATCCCGTTCAATCAAAAGATGGTGTACAGCTTTGAAGAGGTGCTTGCCCGACTGACCGACGGCAGCGAGCACATGGAATTCAAACCGGAGTACGGTCCCGAAGCGTACACGGGATTGGTCAAGATAGACGGGCTCCTGGTGGGGATCATCGGAAACAAGCAGGGATTCCTTCCTCCGGGTTACCCGGAATACGCGCCGTATCCGGGAATCGGCGGAAAGCTGTACCGACAGGGCCTGGTCAAGATGAATGAATTCGTTACCCTGTGCGGTCGCGATCGGATTCCCATTGTCTGGTTCCAGGACACCTCCGGCATCGATGTGGGAGACATCGCGGAAAAGGCTGAACTGCTGGGACTCGGTCAGTCATTGATTTATTCCATCGAGCAGACCGACGTGCCTATGATGCTCGTTGTCCTGCGCAAAGGCACTGCGGCGGCCCATTACATCATGGGTGGGCCGACCGCGAACAATCACTGCGTCTTCACCCTGGGCACGCCGACCACGGAAATCTACGTGATGCACGGTGAGACGGCAGCCGCAGCCTCCTTCGCTCGAAGGCTGGTTAAGGAGAAGGACGGGGGACGTCCGCTGCAGCCGGTCATCGACAAGATGAATGATCTGGCGCAACAGTATTACGATAACTCGCGACCCATCTATTGCGCCAAGAGGGGTTTTGTTGACGAAGTTGTATCGTTCCGGGATATGCGAAAGTACATGGCCGCTTTCGCGGGATGTGTGTATCAGAATCCCAATTCGATTTGTCCGCACCATCAAATGATGCTGCCGCGGATTATCAAGGGTTGATGGGGTCGAGGCGATCGGATATCCTGATCCGGTCGGCTCGAGAATTGCTTAGTGTCGAAAAGGAGGAGTCATGAGCGAAAGTGAAAAGAATTTGAAGGCCGCGTTTGCGGGGGAATCTCAAGCGAATCGCAAATACCTCGCTTTTGCCAAGAAGGCGGATGCGGATGGTTTTCCGGGAGTAGCGCGCCTCTTTCGGGCCGCCGCGGCCGCGGAAACGGTCCATGCGCATAACCATCTCGGTGTGCTGGGAGGAATTAAGGCCACTCTGGAAAACCTCAAGGAGGCATTCGGCGGCGAGCATTACGAGTTCACGAACATGTACCCGGATTTTGTTGCCAAGGCCAAAGAGGAGAACCAGGGCAAAGCGCTCCAGTCCTTTCACTGGGCCAATGAAGTGGAGAAGGTGCATGGTGGGCTTTATCAGGAGGCCATCAAGTCCGTCGAAGGCGGAAAAGATATTGCTGTGAATGACTGGTATATCTGCGAAAGATGCGGGTACACCATCGCGGGAGCCCCACCGGACAAATGCCCTGTGTGCAGCGCGAAGAAAGAGCTCTTCAGCAAAGTTGATTGACAGTATGCGCCGTAGGCGTAACCGTTCATTTGGCGGATCAACCCACGTGAATTCAATTCGTTGATCGGAGAGGAACCGCGGCGCCCCGGCGAACCCCGGATCGGAGTCCGAGGCAGGCGCCGAGGTCCACTCCGCGCGGAACTCTAGACCGGATGCCGGCCCCCGTTCAAGCCCGGGGCAGGCTTTCCGCCGGAATGGCGCGAAAGCTGCTGCGCAGCCTCGAATGAACGCCTGCGCGCCACAGGTCCTTTCATTTTGCCAAGCAGGAGAAGAAAGGTCATGCAAGAGACAGTCAGCGTCAAGAATATCGGTCTCAGAGGCGTGACGGTGGCGGACACCAAGATCAGCTTCATCGACGGCGACAAAGGCGTGCTGATCTATCGGGGGTATAGGATCGAGGAACTGGCCCAGCGGTCCACATTCCTGGAAACCGCGTTCCTTCTCCTCAACGGAGCGCTTCCCACCCCAACCCAACTGGAGGAGTTCTCCCAGCAGGTGAGTCAGGCCAGAGAAGCTCCGGAGTACCTACACGGCTGCCTGAAGCAATTGCCTGCCACAGCCGAGCCCATGGACGTGCTGCAGGCCGCGGCGCCGCTTCTGGCGCCGGCGGACCCGGATCTCACGGTGGAGACGAGAGAAGCGAACGTGCGTAAGGCCATACGCCTCATTGCGCGCCTTCCCGTGGTCACTGCGGCCTGGCATCGAATACGGCAGGGCAAAGAGCCGTTGCCGTCGGACGACTCGCTCTCGCACGCCGCGAATTTTCTCTGGCAATTGACGGGCGAAAAACCCGATGAGCAGACTGCTCACGACCTGGATGTCTGTCTCATTCTCCACGCGGACCATACGTTCAACGCATCGACCTTTGCCTGTCGCGAGGTTTGCTCTACCCGAGCCCACATGTACGCCGCGGTCGCCGCGGGTATAGGCGCTCTGTCGGGCAGCCTTCATGGAGGCGCAAACATGCGGGTCATGGAGATGATGCTGGAACTGGACGGAATGGAGGACATCGCGGGCTGGGTTCGGGACCGCATTGAGCGCGGAGATCGCATCATGGGTATGGGGCACGCGGTCTATCACACCATGGACCCCAGAGCGCTCTTTCTCAAGGACATGGCCACCCGGCTAGGCAAGACCAAGGGCATGGAAAAGTGGGACCGCATGTCTAAGCTCCTGGAGAAGGTCGCGGTGGAGGAATTCGACCGACGCGGCAAGACTCAGATCAGACCGAATGTGGATTTCTACAGCGCGCCCGTCTATCACATGATGGGGATTCCTCGGGATTTGTTTACGCCCATTTTTGCGATCTCCAGAATCGCAGGATGGTGCAGTCACATTATTGAAGAGAAGTTCGCGGAAGCTCAAGAGAAACCCGCATTGTACCGGCCGCAGGCCGAGTATGTGGGCAATTACTGTGGTCTCATGGGGTGTGAGTATCAGGACCCAGAGGCGCGAGATATCTAGCCGCCGAACGAAGCCCGGGGAAGTAATGGCGCGACATGACGTGATTGTGGTCGGTTCAGGACTTGCGGGGCTGCGCGCCGCTCTGGAAGTGGCAGGAAAGGCCGACGTGGCGCTCATCACCAAAGTCTATCCCACGAGATCCCATTCAGGCGCCGCTCAGGGTGGTATCGGCGCTGCTCTGGGCAATGAAGAGCCTGATTCGTGGGAATGGCATATGTACGACACGGTGAAAGGAGGAGATTATCTCACCGACCAGGACGCGGCGGAGGTCCTTGCCGGAGACGCTGTGCGGGCCATCTACGAACTGGAACACATGGGCGTCCCATTCAACAGAACCGCTGAAGGCAAAATAGCCCAACGGGCTTTTGGCGGCCACACCAAGAATTTCGGCGCAGCCTCCGTGAAACGCGCGTGCTATGCGGCCGATCGAACAGGTCGCGTGATCCTGGACACGTTGCATGGTGAGGCGATCCGCAGGGGCGTTACCGTCTATTCCGAGTTCTACCTTCTCGATCTGGTGCTCGCGCATGGTCGAACCGCAGGCGTGGTCGTTTACGAACTGGCCACCGGCGCCTTGCTTGCGATTGAGGCGCCTGCGGTTCTCCTTGCAACCGGCGGCTTTGGGAAGGTCTACAAAGTGACCTCCAACTGCCACGCCAATACCGGGGACGGTGTCTTTCTGGCGTACGAGGCCGGAATCCCTCTGGAGGACATGGAGTTTGTGCAGTTCCATCCCACCGGCATACATGGACTGGGGGTGCTCATCAGTGAAGCGGCCAGAGGAGAGGGCGGGGTGCTCCGGAACGGCCCTGGTGAACGCTTCATGGAGAAGTACGCCCCCACCATCAAGGATTTGGCTCCCCGGGACATGGTCAGCAGGGCCATATTGACGGAAATCGGGCAGGGCAGGGGCATAGACGGGAAAGACTTTGTTCACCTCGATCTTACCCATCTCGGAAAGGAAAGAATCGCGGAAAGGCTTTCCGACATATCTTCCTTCGTAAGGATCTATCTGGGGCTGGATACGGCCACTGACCCGGTGCCGGTTGCTCCTACCTGCCACTATATGATGGGCGGCATCCCCACCAACGTGGACGGCCAGGTCCTGCGTGCAGACGGAGAAACGGTCCCAGGGCTGTACGCTGCTGGGGAATGCGCATGCATCTCCGTTCACGGGGCAAATCGCCTGGGTTGCAACTCACTGGTGGATTTGGTGGTGTTCGGGCGCAGGGCAGGCAAGAAGATCGCGAAGGATTTGAGCGAACTTGAGAGGGTGGAGTTGCCGGCTGACCGCACGGAAAAGGTTCGCGAGAAGAT